>DZBS01000119.1 GCA_022729995.1 Draconibacterium orientale
TAATTTTTCTCTTTCATTTTCCCAAGAAAACTGTTTTGAATATTCAAATCGTTCAAATTTTTGAGTTCTGATATTTTGAATGTCTTTAATTATTTCTTTTAATGAATTTTCAAAACTGTCATTATTTTGTTTTGTGATGAGCCCAATATTTTTATTTTCTTCTAAAAAAAGATTTTGAGCAGGAGTGTCGGTTGCAAAAATATATAATCCTGATTGTGCATAAGCAAAAATCTTGTTAGATAACGCAATAGTATTATTTAAATCTTTTCCGGGTTCAATTGCCAAACCAATATCAAATTCCGAAAGTTTAAGATTTAATTCTTTTTGAGAAAGTGGTTTTTCAATTTTAATAAAATCGGAATATTTTTCAAGGAAATTTTCATAAAAATCAGGATATAAATTTCCGATTAATGTAAGTTCAATTTGGTTTTTGAATTTCTCAAGAGCAGGAACTACAAATTCTAAACCTCTTCCTTTTGCAATGTTTTGCGAAAACCACACAAATTTAACTTTTTCGGAATTGTTTTCTTTAAATTGAAACTCTGTCTGCGAAAAACAATTATTGATAAGTATTGTTTTTTCTTTTGGAAAATCGGGAATAAGTTTTAAAGAATATTCACCAATTAGCGGCGAAGCATAAGTGATGAAAGCAGCTTTGGGCAAAATGGTTTTCATTAAAAACTCACGTCTTTGTTTTTCGTTTTTATCATTATCCGAAATTTGTTCGCCGGGATGATAATCTTCAATATCCAAAATAAGAGGAATATTGAGTTTTTTTGATAAAATATAAGCAGGATAAAATGTTGATAAATGATGAGCAACAATTAAATCGTATTTTACATTTTTCGATTTAAAATATTGGTTTATAAGAATTGACCTTTTTGAAAGAGAATATGCGTTTATTGCTAAATTGTTTTTAAATAAAGTATAAATTTTCTGTGTAAATTTTTCGACTAAACTGCTAACAAACCAAGGCAAAAAAGGTTTTCTGGTTGCAGAAATATAATGAAAAGAAGCTGAGATGTTTTTTACAGTTTCTTTTTCAATTTCATTACTCCAATTTCCCATTTCGAATCCGACAAAATCGACCTCATAACCTGCCTCAACAGCAAATTTTAATTCTTTTGCCAATCGCGGATTTGTTGTAAGATTATCTTTTGATATGAAAAGGAGTTTTTTAGGCATTTTTAAATTATAACGAACAATTATAAATTCCGGTTAATTTTCGAACAATAGATTTTTCAGCGAAAAACTTGTTCAATGTAATCTTTAAAATGAGTAATTTTTTTAATATCTGAGGAGTCAAACAAAAAAGTTTCGACATCTTTGGATATTTCTTGCAAGTTAATATTACTTATTTCGGATATTACAATTTCTTTTAACTCATTATCATTATTAATATTTAATTTTTGTTTTAAATAGTCATAGTTTGGACGAGTCGTTTTAAGCAAAAAAACAATGTCAAAAAAATCACGACCTTTTTTCCTTTTTCTGTTTAATAATGCATAAAATTTTTGGGCTAATAATATATCTTTTGGTGTTGTATTAATTGAGGTAAACACATCGAATTTATTAAGAATAAAATTTTCCGGTTTAAATTTAAAATACTGAGGTTCAGTATCTAATTGTATTAAGATTTTTTCATTAATATAACCTGAAAGTCCATCATTGAATAGAAGTTTCGGAAATTTTATATAACAATGAAATGCTCCGGCAAAAACATTTTTTATCTCAATTTCATAACCTTGACGATTAAGTTGTGTCTTAATTATTTCGGCAATATTTTCAAAATCACTTTGTTTTAAATCAAAATTATCAAAGTCCAAATCCTCAGAGAATCTTGAATTATTATGAACAATTCGCAAACAAGTGCCTCCTAAAAAGCATAATTTATTTGCATACTTGCTTTCAAAAATGATTTCCAAAATTTTATACTGCAAATATTCTCTAAGTATGAAACTTTTAAAACTTTGCAGATTTTCCGGATAATATTTTTGTATTTCTGTTAAACTAATCATTTACAAACTGCTTTAAAATTTTAATCTTTTTAATAAGAGATTTTGATTTATAAATAGTTGCATATTCATAAATTTTTGGAAAATTTACTTCATTTGCCAATATAAATTTGTTTAATCTCAATTCTATTAAATCGTCAATAGATTTAATAGAACTATTTAAGTATAAGTAATCTAAAATAGTTTTTTCAATTTCTGCTATTTTAAAAAAGTAGTTATTTATTTTTATAATTTGATAACCAAAAAAAAGGTTTGGTTTTAAATTTGAGTATTTAAAATTACCGAATTTATTTTTAAAACTATTAGTTTTTAATGTTGACACAGAACTAATTGTAAATACAGCTTCAGGAATTAATCCGTAATAAGATAAGGCAGTTTCCAAACTGATGTATGACGGTGAATATATTTTATTTGAAATAAAGTAAAGCAAATATTCTTCTTTAGAAAATGAACCAAAAGAATTATTGTCTGATTTCGAATTTGTGAAAATATACCGACTATTACGTAATTTTGTTATGTAATTCTTTTTTTGCCATGTCAGTAAATTAATATTGTTAAATTTAGGAAACACTTTTTCAATTTCTTTGGTTGAAAAAACAATATAAGGGCTAAAATAATTTTTAAATTCCAAGAATTGCATTTTGTTTCTGTTTATATGCAAATATACATATTTTTGGAAATAAAAATAACTAATTAAAAAATTTCAGTTAATATTTTTTCAATTCGATCAATCTGCTTTTCATAAGTGTTTTCAAGTGCATATTCAATACGTTTGCGTTGCAATTCCGGTGAATTATAAAAATCTAAATTTGAAATTACTTTCTTAAATAATCCGGGAATTTCATTATCGTCATCATTTTCGGGCATTACAATATAATCTTTGTATGGAATATATGTTTCAAACTGATTTGCAACCGTAACTTTTCCTGTTGATAAATATTCAATTAATTTGTGCGAATTTGAACGGTCCGATGTTGCTTTGTCTTCGTTATAAATTAACATAAAAACATCAATGTTTTCAATCTCTTTAACCAAATCTGTTTTTGATTTTATTCCTTGCAGAAAAACATTTTTTTGGATTTTAAGAAATTCAATAAACGGAATTTCTCTTTCGCTTCCGCCCAAATTATTGTTTTCTGAATTGTAAGGTCCCCAAAAATAGAAGTCGATATTTTGATTTTCGGTAATTATTTGTCGAGTAATTTTTTCATTTATCACGGGTCTGGTTAAATTTCCAAAATATCCGGTTTTGATTTTGTTTGAATTATTTTTATACTGAATTTTCAAATTATTTTCGGCAATTATTTTAAAATTTTCTTCGATTCCGTGATTTATAAAAATTGATTTTGTTTTTATATTTTTAAAATTCAGCAAAATTTTTTCCGAAACAGAAATTAGTATATCGGCTGTTTTAGCCGGTAAAATTTGATGTTTGTAAATAACAGGGTCAACCGGATGATATATTTTAAAATCGGCATTAAACACCTTTAAATCGGAAAACAAATTAAAATCGAAACACCATACAATATCAATCTTAGAATTAATCTTTTTAAGAATTCTTTTTATTTGAATATTCATTAAAAAATCATACAAAAACCTTAAATGAAATCTGATTTTATAAGGGAAAAAAGTCTTATAATTAACAACTTTAATATTTGGATATTCGGTTTGAATAATCTCAATTTTTGTTTTTAAATTATGATTTGGCGGGTTTAGAAAAAAAACTGAGTTTCCTTTTTTGGATAATTCTATTGCGTAATGATGTTTAGAAATATACAAATTTCCCCATTCGTTTGGCGAAATAATTAATATCGTTTTATTCTTAAATTCCATTAAAAAACAATTTTATTGTATGAACTATGTATTCAATTTGTTGCTTCGTTAATTCCGGGTACATTGGTAATGAAAGAATTTCGTGTTGAAATTTTGCAGCATTCGGAATATCATTTTCGGAATAAGCAAGATGTTTATACGCAGGCATTAAAGGTAAAGCCACCGGATAATGAATTGCAGTTTGAATTCCTTTTTCATTCAAAAAAAATTGTAACTCGTCTCTTTTTGAAGTTCTAATTGAGTAAACATGAAATATATGTTTTCCGGTTTGTCGAATTTTGGGTGTGATAATTTGTTTGCAATCACTCAATAATTCGTTGTAATACAAAGCATTTTCAAGTCTTTTTGCATTCCAATTTTTTATAAAAGGAAGTTTTGCGTTTAATATTGCAGCTTGCATTCCGTCGAGTCTGCTGTTAATTCCTTCTATTTGATGAAAATGTTTTTTTAAAGCTCCGTGATTTGCATACATTCTGCATTTTTCAGCTAATTCATCATTGTTTGTAATTATGCAACCTGCGTCGCCATAAGCTCCAAGATTTTTTCCCGGATAAAAACTAAATGTTGCCGCATCGCCGAACGTTCCGACTAATTGATTATCAAATTCGGCAAAATGAGCTTGAGCACAATCTTCAATTAAAAATAAATTATGGTTATCGCAAATTTCTTTAATCTTCTTGATATCTGCCGATTGCCCGTATAAATGAACAGGAATTATTGCTTTAGTTTTTGAATTGATTTTTTCTTCAATTTTAGTAAAATCAATTGTTGAATAATCGGCTTCAATATCAATAAAAACAGGTATTGCACCGGTTTGACCGATTGTTTCGGAAGTAGAAATCCAACTGTTTGCAACAGTAATTACTTCATTGCCTTTTCCGATTCCAAGCATTTTTAGAAGAATATAAATTGCGTCGGTACCGTTTGCACAAGCTATGCAATGCTTTATTCCGTATTCTTTTGCAAAATTTTCTTCAAATTGTTTTACATATTTTCCGCCAATAAAAGCAGTTTCTTTTATAACATTTTCTATTGCCGTGTCAATATCTGGTTTTATTGATAAATATTGAGCGTATAAATCTACAAAAGGAATATTCATAATTTTAATTTGAAAATTTGGAAAACTTTTAATTAATTTTTCTTGCCGGATTTCCTGCAAAAATTCCTGATTCGATAATATTTCTTGTTACAACAGAACCGGCTCCTATTACAACATTATCGCAAATTTCAACCGGAAGAATTGTAGAATTTGTTCCGATAGAAACATTATTGCCGATTTTGGTTTTCTTCCATAATTCTTTTTTCCCTTGTGCCGGACCGCCTTCCGAAAATGTGTCGTTTATAAACATTGCTCCGTGCGAAATAAAGCAATCATTTCCAATTGTAACCATTTCGCAAATAAAAGCATGCGACTGAATTTTACAGTTTTTGCCGATAATTACATCTTTTTGAATTTCGACAAAAGGACCGATAAAAGTGTTATCGCCGATTTTGCAACCGTAGATATTTACCGGTTCAACAATTTTTACATTTTCTCCGAATTGAGTATTTACAATTCCGGATTTATATATCGTAGGTTTATTTTCCATTATTTAATTCCCAGTTTACATTTTTGCGGGTGAAATTTAAGAAAAACTTCTTTTTGAGTTTCTATGGATTCATAAATTGCAGAAATAAGTTCAAGACTTTTCTTTCCTTCAAATCCGTCGATAAGGCTTTTTTTATTATTCAAAATAGAATGAACAACATCGTTATAATATTCTAAATGTCCAAAACCGTAGACATTTGGCGGATTAACAGAATAGTTTTGTTTTATATTAATATCTTCATTGATTTTATCAACAAAATTCCAATGTGTAATTTCATTAACGGCAAAACCGCCAATTTCAACAGTTCCTTTTTCACCCAAAATTGATATTGAACCTTCCAAATCATTTGGTCTCACAGCTGTTGTGGCTTCAATTATTCCAAGCGCGCCGTTTCTAAATTTTAGAATTACAACGGCGGTATCTTCTGCTTCAATATCGACTAAAGCGGTAGAACTTTTGGCATAAACACTTTCTACTTCGCCCATAATCCATTGCAGCAAATCAATATGGTGGCTTGCTTGATTTGCAAGAACTCCGCCGTCTAAAGCCCAAGTTCCTCGCCATTTATCTTGATTATAATATTCTTGAGTTCTGCACCAACGAACACGAACTGTTCCCATTACAAGTTTTCCGAAACGTCCGGCATCAAGAGCTTTTCTGAGTTGAACAACGGGCAAATTAAATCTGTTTTGTTTAACAACAAAAAGTTTGCATTCATTTTCGGAGCAAGTTTGAATCATTTCTTCGGCATCGTCTAATTTCAATGCCATTGGTTTTTCTACAACAATATGTTTTCCGTATTTTGCCGATTTAATAGCATGTTTTGCATGATTACCGCTTTCGGTTAATATGCTTACAACGTCAATTTCGGTATTTTGAAACATTAAATCAATATCCGAAAAAAACGGAACATTGTATTTTGTTCCGTAATATTTGGCTTTTTCTATATCAATATCGCAAACAGCAACAAGTTTTGCATTTTCTATTTGATTGTTTCCAAGTAATTCGGCGTGTTTTTTAGCAATTCGGCCACAGCCAATTAGTGCAAATTTTAGCATATTAATTGTTATTTATGAAGAAAATATTTCTTTACAAAATCGCCCAAGGGCTTCAACGGTTTAAGAATAGGATAAATGTGATATAATGACTTTTCTGTTTCAAATTCGTTATGTTCACGACGTTCCTGATTCATGTAATCTTCAAATTGAGATTCTGATAATCCGAGTTTTTTTAAAACAAATTCTTTATCAGATTCTAACAATTCTGAATCATACATGTGTTTTTCAAGTTCTAAAATCGCTTCATTTTTTGTCATTTGTCCGGAACAAATAAGGTTTGACAAATGAGCTTTTCTTTTATCAATACCAAATTTGTTTGGTAAAATGTAACCTTGGTAAAATCTTGTAAATAATGATTCATAATGTTTTCCGCCGTAATCGGTCCAATTAAGTTTTTCAATTATAATTTTCTTAACTTCTTTTTTATTATACGGCATAAAGTTCAATAACTCAACTGTTTGAATTCCTTTAAATTTTTGATAATAATATTTTTCTTTTGTTCCGAAAAAAGGAAATGTTTTTAGTGGAATTGTTCCGTATTTTTTATGAATATCTTGAAGATTTATATGGTCTGATTTATTGAAATACCAAGATTTTGGAAGTATAGCTTCTGTAACAATGTTATTTCCTGAAAGTATATATTTTATATTATATTTTGAAGCAATTTTATAAATTGTTCCTGTTATTGCATGGTCGGTAATAGCCTCAATATCTACAACATTAGCTTTAAAATATGCAAGTTGAATATCCCTAAATTCATTCCAGTTAATTACATAAGTTTCTAAATCGAAATTAAGTTTTGATATTATGTTTTCTATATTTTTTACTGCAAGTTCCGAGTTCCAACCGTTATCGAAATGAACGCAAAGAACTCTGAGTCCATATTCTTTTGCTTTTAAGGCTAAATATGTGCTGTCTACACCGCCGCTAACTCCCAAAATGCAATCGTATTTTTTACCTTTACCTGCAAGTTTAATTTTATCGATATTTTGTTTTAACTTAAATTCACCTTCTTCTCCGGTAAAAACATATTCCTTTTCGGCTTTTAAATAATCGTAGTAATAGTTACAAACTCCTTCATTATCGAAAGTTATGTATGGGTCGGCAATATTATCGAGCACCGTTTTTGAACATTGACGATAGTTTGCAGGAATGTATTTTGGATTTACAAAATTCATATATCGGATTAAAAAATATTTACAAAATTAATCAATTTTTGAGAGAAACTTTTCTTTAAGCTCATTTTGTTCAGGATAATTTATTAATATTCCTCTTGTTTCTCCTTTATAAACAAAAAAAGAACCGGCTGCAACTGCAGATGCACCGCCTTCAATTATTGCTTTCACAAAATCATCTATCGATCCGGCTCCGCCGTTTGCAACAATTGGGATATTTACCTCGTGAGTAAGTTTTTTTATTAATTCAATGTCGAAACCTTTGAACGTTCCTTCTTTATTAATTGATGTAAGAATTATTTCGCCGGCACCTGATTCTTCAAGTAATTTTAAATATTCGGCAGGTTCGAATTTTACTTTTTGATTGCCTGAATTTATAAAACAATTATATCTGCCGAATAAATCTTTTTTAACATCTACAGAAACGACAATACTTTGATTACCGTATATTTTAGCGGCTTCGGAAATTAATTTTGGATTTTTTGCTGCTGCAGAATTTATAATTACTTTTTCAACACCAATATCAAAAATCTTTTTAATTTGTTCAATATTCTTAATTCCTCCGCCATAAGCAAGCGGCATAAAACATTCTGAAGAAATTTCTTCTATTGTATTGTAATTTGGTTCTTGGTTTTTGGTTGTAGCCTCAATATCAAGAAAAACAAGTTCGTCGACTTCTTTTTCGTTGAAAATTTTTACAGCATTTATAGGGTCGCCAATATATGTGGGATTTTTAAAATTTATGGTTTTAACAAGTCCTTTGTTTTGCAGCAATAAAACGGGTATAACTCTAATTCTGTTCATCTAAAATTCTATTAGAGCTTGGTTAATCAGGAATTCTTTTACTTGCTGTTCCGAAGGTTGTTCTGTTCCAACGTAAATAATTGGTTCTGAATAATCTATGTCGTCAAAATAAGCCATTTGCTGACGGAGTAATTTTTTGTTAAACCGTTCTCCAAAAATTTTACTTGCTCTGTCTTCAATTTCAGGTAGCGAAATTTGTTGATGTAAAATAAAATATAAATCTAAGTAATCTTTCCATTTAGCTCGTCCGCCAAGAGCAAAAACTTTCATTGCTGCCAAATCTATCAAAGAAGGCATTGTAATATAATTTTCAAAATTATTTTTATGTTCAACTTCAAAAGGGAAATTGAAGAAAGTTAATTTAACATTTTCGGCTATAATATGTAATTGGTCGAATGCTTCGTGAAGAACTGTATAGTTTATTTTGTGTGTTTCGAGTAGGTTTTTTAGCGATTTCCTTTTAATCGTTTTTGAAGTAAATAAATCAAAATCAATTGAATTACGATGCCCGAGATATAAAGCAATTGCTGTTCCGCCAACTAAATAATATTCTTTTTTGAAATTACTTAAAATCAAAAGTAACTTTTTTTGATTTTCATTTAATATTTCAATGTGCATAACGTTTAAAATATAGTTTAAAAAAATTACTAACCTGCGGAAAATAGTTTACTCTTGTTTTATTTGTTTGTTTGTAGAAAATATCTGCAACATAATTTATTCCTAAAATTTCAAAAAGCTTTTTTACAGATTTATCATTTCCATAATTTAGAATAAATTCAACTAAAATTTCGTGAGAAATATTTTCTTTTTCTTCTTCTTTAAAATACCAAAAAAGATAAGAATTTTCCTTAATAAATTGCTTAATTTCGCGAGAATTTTCCATAAACAAATTTAAAATAATTCAACGAAATTACGAAGTATTTGCATTCCAAATTTATGACTCTTTTCGGGGTGAAATTGAACGCCAACAATATTTTCGTGTTCTAATCCAACAGCAAATTTGTAGCCGTAATTTGCAGTTGCAAGAATTTCTTTTGCATTATTTGCAAGTAAATGATATGAATGAACGAAATAAAACCGAGGTTCTTGGGGAATATCTTTAAATAATTTACTGTTAACATTATAATCAACATCGGACCAACTCATGTGAGGAATTTTATAGTTTGAAGGCATTTTAGTTGAATCAAACTTAACTGTTTCTGCATCAAACCACGATAAACCTTTGATATTTCCTTCTTCGCTTTTTTGTGTCATAAGTTGAACTCCGAGACATATACCAAGAATAGGAGTTTTTTCTTCAATTACTTTTCTATTAAGAATTGAAATTAATGAGCTTTTTTGCAATTGTTCCATTCCGTAATTAAAAGAACCAACGCCCGGAAGAATAAGTTTTTCGGCATTTTCAATATCTTCATGTTTATCGGAAATAATTGATTTTACACCAATTTTTTTCAGCATATTTTGTATCGAGCGTACATTTCCGGCTTTATAATCGATTATTGTGAGCATTATACGTTT
>DZBS01000120.1 GCA_022729995.1 Draconibacterium orientale
TTGATAGCTTTTCTCAATGCTTTTGCAGAGGTTCCTTTATTGTTTGCGAAAAAAATTATTAGTCCACCGGCGATTTTCTCTATTCCTAGGCGAGCATCTTTAGATATTTATGTTATTTTCTTGAAAAAAAGAGTCTTAATGTGCTACAATGTAGCGAATGAGATTTTTAAAAAAGAGTTTTTGGCTAGTTGTTTTATTTATTTTTTTGCCCTTAGGAGCTTTGGCTGATGATTTTTGGGAAGAAGATGTGCCAGTTAATGGCAATTATGCTCAGATGAAAGGTCACTTTACAGCTGTGGGTTTTCGTGTGCCAGCGGGGTCACAGTTTTCTTATTTTGATGGACAGAAATGGCAAGCAGTCGAAATGGACGATTATGGTGATGATGCTATTATAAATTTTTCTGAACTAATTTTTTGGGGTAAATCAGAGGATTTTTATTTACGTTTAGACAGTGGTGAAGCCGACTATGTGCAAGCTTATTTTTCTCGCATAGATAAAAAAGTGGCAGTGGGAGCTAGTGCTAGTACTAGCAAAACTGCTACTATCAACATTATCTCTCGCCAAGAATGGGGAGCTAGTGAATCACTGCGTTATTCTAGTGATAAAGTAGTAGCTGATACTGAGCAAAAAAGTGATAATGGCGAATCATTATCAGCTTCTGAACAAAAGTGTGTCAATGCTCAAAAATCTTTTCCCGATGAATTTGAAATTAATAAAGTAGTAGGCTATGAAAACAACAAAAAACTCACTTGGCCTTTGCAATATTCTAAAACAGTGCGCAAAGTGGTTGTACATCATACTGGCACAGATAGTGGTGAAAATTTAGATTCAACTGATAAAGTCAAAGCTATTTATCAATATCATACAGTTACTCGCGGATGGGGTGATATTGGTTATCATTATCTGATTGGTCGTGATGGCAAGATTTATGAAGGTCGGGCAGGAGGTGATTATGTGGTGGGTGGTCATGTTTATTGCAATAATATTGGAACAGTAGGAATTGCACTCATTGGTAATTTTCAGGAACAAGAACCTAGCTTGGAGCAATTAAAATCACTTTCTAAATTAAGCTTGTATTTAGCCCAAAAATATAAACTTGATCTAACAGCCAAAGAGTGGTTTCATGGCTCAGAGACTTATAATTTAATAGGTTATAAAGATATTGGTGCCACTGCTTGTCCAGGGTTAAATTTATATGCTTATTTGCCAAAGCTTCGCGAGATCATTAGCAATAGTGATGAAATCAAATTTGCTCGACAGTTTTTCATCGATGGGAAATTAGTAGGTAAACTATCAGTTTTAAATATGAAAGCTGGTCAAGAGAAAAAAGTCACAGTAACTTTTAAAAATACTGGCATGACTACTTGGGGCTCTAGCACTTGGCTCTTTGCTGATACTGGTCAAGGTTCTCGTGTTATGCCTATTGTAGCCGACAAAGATTATGTAGTGGCTCGTATGCGTGAACTTGAGGTAAAACCTGGTGGAGAAGCTCATTTTGACATTACTATCAAGGCTGATTATGATGGTGATTTTTCTACTATCTTACTAGTGCCGGTCGTAGATGGACGCCGAGTCAAAAATGCAGAAGCTATTCAGGTCATAGAAGTTGAGCGCCCCAAATGGGCAGCTGAAATTCACAGTATTAGCACTAATCCAGCTGCCATTCTAAAAGATCAAGCATTTACCATTAATGTTAGTATTAGCAACAAAGGCAATTTTACCTGGCCAAAAGAAGACTTATATATTGAAGCCAAAAGTCTCAGCACTAGACAAAGTAAAAAACTACTAATGACTAAAGATACTGGAGCAGATGAAATAGCTACTTTTTCAGCTAGTTTTGATCCAATTAACAGAGAAGGAGATCAAGTATTTTACTTTCAATTATTTGCAGATGGTCAAAGAAAAGACATTACTTTTGTAGAAAAAATATCAATAGAAAAAGCTAGTAAAAAAGCTAGTATTGAAAATTTTAATATTAAAACCATTATTGCCCAGACTGGTACTATTCTTAGCAAAGAAATAATGATCAAAAATACTGGTAGTTTAACTTTAGAAAATCCCAGTATTATAGTTAACGGTCAAGAAAATAGTCTTAATCAATCGCTCACTCCTGGAAATAGTGCAAACATAACTATTAATATTAGTATTACTGATGGCAAAAAAATGCAAAACCTAATAGTCAAAGACAAAGGAGAGGAACTTTATAAAAAATCTTTTTTGTTAGTAGGCAGTCAACAGTTAAATAAAACTATAGAAATTCAAGATAAGAAGGTTGGAGGACTAAGTGTCAGTGTTCCTTATAAAGATGTTTATGTTAGTCCAACAGCTTTAGCCCCATCTACTATTTTAACTTCTCCTAGTGATAATTTAACGGAGGAAGCTATTCGGATTCGCTTATCCTTTTCTAAAATAGAAGCGATTATCAAAAGTAAGCAGACTTTTAATATTTATGATGAAAACAATAATTTAATTCAAATAATTTCGGTTGATTCCGACATAACAGAAATTATTAAAGCTGAACACGAAATTATTAATCAAAAAAATATTTTGGAAGAAAAAAATGCCGAAATTAACAGATACAACGAAAATTTAAATAGCAGTATCAGATACGCATTAACAATTCAAGAATCTATTTTACCTTTCAAAAAACAATACGACGAATTTGCCGATAATTTTATAATCTACATTCCAAAAGATATTGTTTCGGGCGATTTTTATTGGTATGCGGAAACCGACGAATATCATTTTTCGGCTGTTGTGGATTGCACCGGACACGGAGTTCCCGGAGCATTTATGTCGCTTATTGCAAGCAGATTGTTAAACAAAATTGTTAAAGATAATAATGTAACAAACCCGTCGGAAATACTCGAATTTCTTGATGCATTCGTTATTTCTACACTAAAACAACACGAAACAGGAAACCGCGACGGAATGGATGTGGGAATTTGTAGAGTGAGCAAAAATAAATTTGAAGGTAAAACAGAAATTCTTTTTGCAGGAGCAAAACAAGATTTACTTCTTTATCAAAAATCCGAAAACTCAATTTCCAGAATTCGAGGAACAAGAAAAGCAATTGGCGGAACAGGTTCAAAAAGAAATACCGAGCAATTTTTTAATTTTGAATATTTAGCCGAAAAAGGTGATACATTATATTTGATGACCGACGGATATAAAGACCAAAACAATAAAAAACGCGACCGTTTCGGAACAAGCAGATTAATAGTTTTATTGGAACAAACCATGCACCTTAGTATGGAAAATCAAAAAGAAATTATTACCGATATTCTTGAAAAATTTAAAGAAGGAGAAAAAAACAGAGACGATATTACAATTTTAAGCCTTCGATTCAGATAATTTTTTTATTATTATCTTCACCATATTTATATATATCACCAAATAAAAAGTCATTTGTTTAATGTTTTTTTTTATTTTTGAAAAATGAAAAATTCATGCAAAATTCTCTTTAAAATCAGTTGAGAATTATTAAAGCGGTTATTTATATAAGATTTTACTTGTAATTTTAAATATTATAAGTTAATAAAATCGAAATTAAAAAAAAATCAAAATCAATTGACCCAGAAAAAATCAGTATAAAAAAATGAGAAATTCAAAAATTTTAACGATAATTTTTATCGTAATTTCTATAAATATTCAAAATGTAAAAGCTCAAATTTACACAGATTTAAGCAGTGCCGTTGCCGATGCCGAAAATGTAGATTCTCTTGACCTTAACGGTGCTTTTCTTGATGTTCTTTCAGATGAAATCGGGCAACTTCAAAACCTAAAATATCTTAATCTGGGTTTCAATAATATAAAAGAATTTCCGGCTTCATTCACAAAACTTTCAAAACTTGAAGTTTTAATTGCAAACGACAATCAATTAAAAATTTTACCCGAAGATATTGACAAACTTATTTCGCTGAAAGAATTAGACTTATATAATAACAAACTGGTAATTCTTCCTCAAAATTTTGCAAAACTTTCAAATCTTAAAACATTAATTATAGGCACCAACAAATTTATTGAAGAACCCAAAGAAATTTCAAAACTCACAAATCTCGAAATTTTAGATTTATCGGGCAATAAACTTCTAACTGTTCCTTCATTAAAAAGTTTGGTAAAGCTTAGAATTCTTAATGTTTCATCAAATAAATTTGAAGAATTTCCAAAAGGTATTCTAAAAATGGATAAACTTAAAGAACTTTATTTGGGAAACAACAAAATTGAAATAATTCCCGGTGAAATTGAAGACTATTTGAGCTTGGAAAATTTTGATATGGAATATAATAAAGTTAAAGAAATACCTGCTTTTATCTACGAAAAATGTAAATTCAGCAAAATTAATTTCGGCTTTAACAAGCTAAAAACAATTCCGGAAGGGCTTTACGGAATGAAAACACTAAAATATATTGATTTAAGAGGAAATAAAATTTCACATATCGAAATATTAAAATATACCGATTCTATTCCGGAAGTTGAAGTAAATTTGAGACTTACAACAACCGAACTTCAAAACTCAATTGTTTACACAACAATACCCGAAGCACTTTTAAATCCGGAGGAAGTTTATATTTTGAGCCTTGAAAATACTCCGGTTATTCAGCCCGAAATTGTTTCGTTTTCAAATCTTCAATCATTAACAATGGAAGGCAATAATTTGGATACAATTCCGATAGAAATTTTTGAACTCACAAATTTGGAAATTTTAAAACTTGCACAAAATAATATTACTTTTATTCCCGAAGAAATAAAAAATCTCAGAAATCTTAAAATGCTCGATTTAAGAGATAATCAAATATCTGCAATTCCTGTTGAAATAGGTCTTTTAAATAGGCTTCAATACATGGATATAAGGCAAAATAATTTGGAAGTTTTACCGCCCGAAATTGGAAATCTTACAAACTTGGAAGTTTTAAGTATCGAATCAAATAATATAAAAACTTTGCCCGAAGAAATAGGAAATTTACAAAATCTTGTTACTTTATATGCCGGAAAAAATAAACTCGAATCATTACCAAAATCTATAGGAAAACTTTCCAAAATTACGGAAATGGATATTAGTCAAAACATCAATTTATCTGCTCTTCCGGAAGAAATAGGGAAATTAAAATCGCTAATTAAACTTTCGGCAGGCGACAATAATTTAAGTTCTGTTCCAACAGAAATAGGCAATTTAACAAACTTGGCCGATTTGGATTTGAGAGGAAATTTTTTAACCGATGTGCCAAATTCAATAATAAATTTACCTTATCTGATAATGTTGAATTTAAGCTCGAACAAATTTGTTACAATTCCCGAAACTGTTACAGAATTAGCATTTTTGAATAAATTGGACATGAGCGACAATAAAATTACCGAATTATCGCCAAAAATTGCAAACCTAAAAATGCTTGAAGAATTCATTATTTACGGAAATTTGCTTACTCAAATTCCAAAAGAAATTGCCGGAATGGAAAGTTTATCTGTATTAAATCTTTTTTCAAATCAACTAACAAAAATTCCTAAAGAAATTAAAAGCTGCACAAGGCTTAAAATGTTAGATTTAAGAATGAATCCTATTCCGGAAGACCAAAAATATATAATAAAAAAATATATTGAAACTTGTGAAGTTTTATTCTAATGAATTGTAAACTTCAGTTTGAATTTTTTCACGAATTTTGTATGTATTAATTCTCCAATTTTTCTGGTTCGGGTAAACTCTGTTCGACAAAAATACATAAACTATATTATTTACAGGGTCAATCCACATACAAGTTCCGGTAAAACCTGTGTGACCGTAAGTTTCAACAGGTACGCCCTTTCCGGTAACGGATTTCGGATTAGCTTTATCAAATCCCAAACCTCTGTGAGTTCCTTCTTGAAATGCCGAAAACAAATCTATTGTTGATTTCTTCAAAAAATATTCTCCGCCGTAAGTTCCGCCGTTTAAAAACATTTGACCCAAAATGCCCAAATCGTGAGCCGTTGAAAACAAACCTGCATTTCCGGAAATTCCTCCGAGCATTGCAGCCGAAGGATCGTGAACATCGCCTTGAAGAACTTGAGCTCGCCAAAATTTATCTTCTTCGGTGGGTGCAATATTTGCTGTTGTAAAATATTTTAACGGCATGTAACATGTATTTTGCATTCCTAATTTACCGTAAAAATTATTCTTCAAAAACACGTCAATCGATTGATGATTTGCACTATCTATTGCTTGTTGCAGCAAAATCATGTTAATATCGGTATATTGATAAATTTTTCGTGAATAAACTCTAAGCGCTTTTGTGTCTTCCCAAAGTGTGTCGAAATAATTTTTTCTGAAATATAAATTCTTGGCAATTCGGTATTTTGTGCTGTCGGCAATATATTTTGTGCTGTAATATTTATTAAAATTATTTTTTACAAGAAGTTTAATATCGGCTCTGTTATAAATTAAACTGTCGTTAGAATTTTGAGTATTTCCGTTTTTTATTTTCCTCAAACTGTCAAGTTTGTCATACACATTTTTCTTATAAAAAAGATACGGCAAAATTGGCAAAACCGGCATAATTCCCGACTGATGTTTAAGTAAATCTCTAATTGTTACATTAAAAATATTGTTTTTCGGACTAAGACTAATAATTAGCGAATCATAGGCAATAATCATCGAATCGTTCAAAGTTAAAGTATCTTGTTTTTGAAGAAGTTTTTTAAAATTTTTTACTTCGGAACGAAGCAAAGTATCAATATGAATTATTGTGTCGACTTTAACTTTTTTGTAATTTATTTTTTTATTTCTGAAAAAAGAACCCAAAGGCTGATCCAATTTCATTTTTCCAAAATCATACATTTTCATTGCAGCCAAAGTTGTTGCTGTAATTTTTGTGAGCGAAGCCAAATCGTAAAGTGTATTATTATTTACAGGCGAACCGGGCGAATAATTCAATGTTCCGAACGATTTTTCGTAAACAATCATTCCGTCTTTTATAACTAATACTTGGCATCCGGGAAAAACACCTCTTAAAATTGCATCTTTTGCAATAGAATCTATCCGCGACAATACTTGCGAATTCATACCTGCTTCTTCCGGAAATGCGTAACACAAGCGAGTTTTTGGGTTTATTATTGATTTGCTTTTCAAAAAATATACATTGTTTTTTTCCGATTCAAAACCTCCGTAAATTAACTCTGCAGCATATTTTTGTTCTAAATCGGAAATCCCGAAAACATAAACAAGATTTTCTTTATGCAACAAAAGTTTTAAATTATTCTCATTCTTATAATTTACATATATTATTTTTGAATTTTTATATGTGGAATCTATAATATTTAAAAGTGTTTTATCAATATTTACATCAAAAAAATTGACAATAATAATATCACTTTTTCCTAATGATTTAATATCTTTTTGCCAATTTTGTTTTTTAATATCAACAAAAATTGAACTTACCGTTTTATAGGAATTTGCTGTTTTTATAAAAGCCGAAGCATTTGAATTTCCGATTGTTACAACAGTTATTCTTTTGGAATGAATTTTTGATAAAGGCAATATTTTTTCTGAATTTTTGATAATACTTATCGATTTTTTTAATATCGAATTAAATAAAACCAAAATTTTATTTCCAATTTTTTTTGAAGGATAATAATTTTTAAGTGATTTGTTTTCAATAGTTTTTGTCCAATACTTTGCTGCAAGAATTCTTTTTACCGAAAAATCTATTTCGGTTTCCAAAATTTGTTTGTTTGAAATTGCACTAATAATACTTTCGGCACACAAAGCCGGATTATTGCTCATTAATAAATCAACACCGAATTTTATGGATTTTATTATTGTATCTCTATATTTTTCTTTGGAAACGTTTGATAAATCGAGTATTTTTATTCCCGAAAAATGCAGTTTTTCTTTTAATTCTGTTCTAAACGCATTTTTTGAAGAATCGTTTAATAATAAACAAGGCAATCCGGATTTAATTATATCTTCTTTATTTTCAATAAAATAAGAATTATTTAAAGATTTTTCGTCTAAACATAAAAGAATATTTTTTGAAAAAAACTCATTAAATATTGATTTATATTCAATTGTTTTGGGTGAATTTTCGTTTCCGGAAGTTAAAATATTTATTTCTGTTCCAATATTTTTTGTAAAAATTGAAGATTCCGTGTAAATTTCATTTTTCAATTTATCATCGGTAACAGCCGAAAATGCTTTTAAATTATCAAATTCAGGAATATTTGAAAATGAAGGAAATCCGATTTTGGAATTTATCAAACTAAAAAAAATAATTTTATAAACACTTGAAATACTATCTTTTAACAGATAAAAATATTTTAAAGAATCGGCATTAAAGAAAATTCCGCCAAATTGTTTTGAACCAATTTCGGTTTGCAAATTTTTAATATTTGAAGAATTAACAGAATCTGTTTTAAAAATTATTAATTGATATACTTTTTCTTCAAGTGTCATTTTCGACATTAAAGAATCAATAATTTTGGGATCAACCGTATTAAAAATATCCGAAATATTACGTTTTCCGGCTTTTTCGAGAGGCGAAAATTGTTTAATTAAATAAATAATTCCGATTAAAATTATTACAATTATAAAATACTTAGCTACAAATTTTATTGAATCCAATTTATTTTTCATCTGTTTATTTTTATTTTTTTTTAAAGGTCAGATAGGAACACCCTAAATAATTATTCTCTTGTGTATCGTGAGACTTACAAGGATGTTTCATATCAATTCTTAAAATTTAAAATTTTTTCAAACAATTTCACATTATAAAATACTATACAATAAACATACAAAACTCAATAATTTATTTGTATATTAATTTGATGAAATATTTAAATTGTGTTTATGAAACATCGTTTATCAATATTTGAACAAAAAATGTTCGCCATATCCGATAATTGTTTAATTTTGGTTTATTATTAATCAAAACTTATGAATCATGAAATATCGAAATTTTTTCGGCTTTTGTATTTTAGCTTTTGTTGCAATAATTCAATCGTGTGCAACAGCATACATTCCGAATAAAGTGAATTCGCCGATGTTTACCGACAAAGGTGAAGCAAAAATTGATTTAACTTGGGGTATGAACGGTGCCGATGTTCAAATTGCTTATACTCCGATAAAACATTTGGGAATTATGACAAACGGATGTTTTTCGACACAAACACGCGATACTTCCACAACAAATTTTCATAAACATGCCTACGGAGAAATTGGAGTTGGTTGGTATAATAAAATTAGCAGTAAAGCTGTTATTGAAGTTTACGGCGGTTACGGACGCGGAAGTTCAGACACCGATTGGTCTATTGAAGAATGGACGGCTGTAAATAATGTTAAAATTGTTGATAATTTTACGAAATACTTTATTCAACCAAGTATTGGAATTGTAAAAGAAAAATCAAGTTTTAGTTTTACAAGCAGATTTTCAATGATTCAAATGGATATAGACAGACTTGAATCTCAATATGTTAACGTAAACGACATTGATTTATTTTGGGAACCTGCATTTAATTTTACTACCGGAAAAACTGTAAAATTTATAGGACAATTCGGAATTAGTTATCCTATTATTAAACTGCCCGAATATTCATACACTCCAAAATATATTTCTTTTTCGGCAGGTATTGAAGTTCATTTGGGACGAAACAAAATTAAATCTGTTGAAGAAGCAGAATAATATCGGACTACAAAAAATTATTATAAATTTGTAAATATTAACTTTTAAATTATTACATCATGGCAAAATCACAAGACGCAAAAAAAAACGTTAAAAAAGAACCTCTTAAAACAGACAAACAAAAAAAAGCTGAGAAAAGAGAAAAAAAGAACGACAAAAAATCTAAAAGAGAATAATTTTAAGTCAACAGCTTTCAGTCTTCAGTAGGCAGTATGCAGTTCTCAGTTTTCAGCAGGCAGTTTTTTTCAGCAGAAAACAATTGGCAAAAGAAATTTTCTGAAGACTGAAGACTGAAGACTGAAGACTGAAGACTGAAGACTGAAGACTGAA
>DZBS01000121.1:0-5986 GCA_022729995.1 Draconibacterium orientale
TAATTTCGTCTCTACGAGACTATAATAAATTATTTAATTATATATTTATGAAATACATATATATATAAACTTATGGTTGAAGACTGCAAACTGAAGACTGCAGACTATAAATTAATCGTTTTGTTTTTCCTTTTTAAATAAATTTGCTGTTTTTGAAATTAAATCAAAAATAAGAACTAAGTAAAGAAACAATGAAGTTAACCAAATAAATATTACGTTAAAAATTTCGGTGCTTAATGTAATATTTCCAATTTTTTTAACGGGCGAATAAAAATGAGCTCTTCCATTAGTTGATTCGGGAATTTTAAATATCGGGTCGGTAATTTGAATAATTTCGCCGTTAACATCTTTCATTGAACTAAACTGAGATTTATTTTGCAAAATGTCTGATAAATTTTTATTATAGAAATTTTGTTGAAGCAACACAACATTTTCTTTTGATTTATATTTTTCTACTAAAAAATAAAATATCGAATCGCTTCTCAAATTTAATTTATATTGAATGTTGTTGTAAAGTTGCTTAGATTTTTCAATATATTTAAAAAAAGCATCTTCTGTTTTTTTGTTAAATTTATTCTGATATAAATTATCTGTAAATTCAAATTTTACAGGTTCGGTTTTATTTAGTTTTGATATTGTATTTCTTATAATATTATATTCGGTTTCGGGTTTTATATTTTTCGATTTTGAAATAATGCTGTTCATTTTATTTTCAATTTCAGGAATAAGAAATGAAAGTTTATATGTATTGATACTTTTTTTCAAATCGTTTTCAAAAAAATATTTTTCGTATTCGTTATTCTTAAATTGCGCAACCGACAAGGCTTCGTAAGCCCAACGAGATGTCATTATATCGCCGATAACCGGAACATATTTATATGAAGTAAAATCTTTATGAAGTTTTGTGAAATCGACAATAACACCGCTAAATAATAATTGCGGAACAAGTATGAAAGGAATTGTAATATAAATTGTTACAACAGAATTAAACGATGAAGAAATATTTAATCCGAGAATATTTGCAAATGCAGCCGTCGAAAATAATATTAACCAATATGTTAAATTCATTCCTTCGATTCCTAAAATATAATTCCCGACAAGAACAAACGAAAATATTTGAATTGCAGAAATTATAAAGAGCACAATAATTTTTGAATTCAAATAGCTGAATTTACTAAGGTTCAGGAATTTTTCACGCTTAAGAATTTTCCTGTCTTTTATAATTTCTTCGGCGCTTATTGTCATTCCAAAAAATAATGCAACAGTTACTGCCATAAATAAATATGCCGGAAGATTCATATTTTCGGCAAAAACATATTTGTCCGGATTTCCGGGAATTCCGCTAATATATTTTGTGAAATATCCTAAAATTACTGCTAAAATTGGTGCTTCTAAAAATGTTACAAGTAAATATTGTATGTTTGAAAGTTTTGATAAAATATTCCTTTTTGTGAAAATTTTAAACTGTTCAAAGCCCGAAGGTGTTTTAAAATATTTTTCGGGAAGTTGAGTTTGTTTTGGGTTTTCTTCAATTTTTGTTTCTATTTGAATTTTTTCTTTAAAAGAAGTGTACCATTCATTTGGTGCAACTTTTCTTTCTTTTGTAAATTTTCCGTATTCGTCAACTACTTTTGATTCAATAATTTCGAGAACTTGTTCGGAATTTACATTCCCGCATTGCGGACATTCGCTTTCATCGGCATTTACGTAGTTTGCAGCTTTTTTAAAATAGCTTATTGAATCAACGGGGTTTCCGTAATAGATTGGAAATCCGCCTTTGTCGAGAATTAATAAACTGTCGAAAAGTTTAAAAATATCGGAAGAAGGTTGGTGAATGTTTATTACAACAAGTTTTCCTTTTAATGTTTGCTTTTTCATCAGCGACATAACAATTTCCGAGTCCATTGATGAAAGCCCCGAAGTTGGTTCGTCGACAATTAATATTGAAGGTTCTCGAATTAGTTCAAGTGCAATATTTAATCTTTTTCTTTGTCCGCCGCTAATGAATTTATTAAGCGGACTTCCGACTTTTAGGTTTCTTACTTCAAATAAATCCAAATCGGATAAAACTTGGTCAACAATTTGTTTGATGTTTGATTCCGAAAAATTCTTAAAGCAAAGTTTTGCGTTGAAATAGAGGTTTTGATAAACTGAAAGTTCTTCAATTAATAAATCGTCTTGCGGAACAAACCCTAAAACTCCTTCAAGAATTTTTTTATCTTTTTGAATGTCGTATCCGTTAATAGTAATTTTGCCCGAATGAAGCGGAAATGTTCCGTTAAGAATATTTACGAAAGTAGATTTTCCGACACCGCTTCCACCCATAATTCCAATTAATCGGCCGGAAGTTTCGGTAAAATCAAATTCGTGAATTCCGTTTTCGGAATTGTTATATTTGAATCTGATATTTTCGGCTTTAAGAATTATTTGTGTGTCGCTAAATGAATGAATGAAATTTCCGGAAATATCGCTGTGATAAATCGGTTGTATTTTCGAACTTTTAATTAAAGAACCTGAGCTGAATACATAAACTCTGAACGGAATTAAGTTTTGTCCGTTCAAAAACAATGAATCGATTCCTTCATATCGCAGAATAAATGTATTTGTGCTTTTTATGTACACAAAATTAATTTGTCCGTCGAGATGAGTTGATTGAATATGTCTGAATCCGTCGTTTGTTTCGCCATTTTTGTCGACAACCAAAATATTTTGTTTCGATTTTACATCAGCAATTGAACCTATAATTAGGTTTTTTAATAAATCATATTCAATTTCGTCTATGTTAAAAACATCGGCAACAGTAGAAATAAATTCAAGTTCTTCGTCGGTAATTTTTCCGTCTTCGCTAATAAATTCAAACAAACGAGCCAAAACAATAACTTTTTCTTCTTGATGAAGTTCTTCGTTAATTTCGTTACAAATCATAAGAACTTTAACAGAATTCACCGAAGTTCTTTTTTTCTGTTGAATAGAATCTTGTTTTCCGAGTTTATGATGCACGGCTACATATTCCTCAAACAAATTTATGAATTGAGTAACGCCTTCTTTATTAAGCATTAAGGAAAGATATGAAACTACTACGTTTCTTGTACTGTCTCTAACTTTACCTTCTTCAACGTTTGCAATTATAGCAAACAATCTCATTAAAGCTCTTAAAATAGTTTCGTTCATTTATTTTTTTTATTTCAATTTACAAATAAAAAATTTAATTACAATAAAAGTTCTTCACCCTCCGATTTTGCAACAACAACAGCGCCGCAACTGTCGCTCCAAACATTTACGCTTGTTCTAAACATATCAAGAAATCTGTCGACAGGAAGAATTAATGCAATTCCGGCAAGCGGCAAATCAACAGATGAAAGAACAATAGAGAGCATAACAAGTCCGGCCATTGGAATTGCCGCAGCTCCGATTGAAGCCAAAAGAGCTGTAACAACAATAATTAATTGTTCTGTAACTGTTAAATCATAGCCGTAAACTTGTGCCACAAAAATTGCTGCAACACATTCATATAAAGCCGTTCCGTCCATATTTATTGTTGCTCCCAAAGGCAAAGTAAATCCAGCAACTTTGTTGGAAACTCCTGCTTTATGCTGAACCGATTCCATTGTTAAAGACAATGTTGCGCCTGATGAAGCCGTTGAAAAAGCTGTTAAAAGTGCCGATTTCATGGCAGATAGAAGTTTGTAGGGCTTTGATTTTCCGAATATTTTAACAATTAAGGGTAAAAGAACAAAAGAATGAAAAATTAGTCCGGCCATTACTGTTAAAGAATATAATCCCAAACTTTTAGCTAAAATACTTAAACTGTCTGCTTGGTCGGCAATAGTTTTTGATATAAGCCCAAAAATTCCAAAAGGTGTGAACAAAATAATGAACATTGTCATTTTCATTATTACTTCATTACTTGTTGAAAAAAAATCTGTTAAAAAGGCTTTTGATTTATAATTTAATTTTGTGATAAAAAATCCGAATAATAAAGAAAAGAAAATAATTGAAAGCATTTCTTGTTCAATAAATGCCTTAAAAATATTATCGGGAACAATATTTATGATTGTGTCCGAGAAAGAAGTTTTGGTTAGATTTAAATCATCAATATTTGTAGGAATTGTAAGCTGTGATCCGATTCCGGGTTTTATTAAGTTAACAAAAAATAATCCGGCAAGAATTGCAAGCGTACTTGTAGATAAGTAATAAATAATTGTTTTAAGGCCAAGCCTTCCCAAATTTCCGGCCGAGCCTATACTTGCAATTCCGGAAATTATGGAAGTGAGCACCAGCGGGACAATTATCATTTTTAAAGCTCGCATAAAAATAATTCCCATCCAATGCACATAAGAAATTTCTTTATTATAAACAGAATATTTTAAGATAGTTTTTTCTTGAACAGGTAATAAAACAAAATCACTTCCTTTGGTTGCAGTTTCAATAATTTCCGTTTTTGAAAGCGGATTTGAATATATTGTTTTTTCGAGATTTGAAATAACTTGTGCCGGAATTGCGTTTTGACGAGCAACTTTTACAAATTTTTCAAAATTATCTACATTAAATTTATATTTGTTAGGAAAAGTAAGTCCGTAAAAAACAGCTAAAACTATAGCTATTAATATTTGCCAGTGAAGAGGAAGCTTTAACTTTTTAAACATTTATCTGCAGTTTTAAATTTTCGATGTAAATTTATAAATTCTAAATGTTATAAATTAATTTTTTTTTTAATTTATGCAATTTTTTGACACCAAACTTTGTTTTAATATTAATGACAAAATAATTAAGCAATTTTTAGTATCTTTACATTTTATTAACATAAATAATTTATTATGAAACAAATTAAATACTTTTTGGTAGTGGCATTTGCCTCAATATTGCTTGTAAACACAGGTTGTATAAAAGATAAATTAGGCTCAATGGAAGCATCAATTTCCGGAACACAATGGGACGCAACATTAGCATCTGTTATTGCTGTTCAATATGACACTTACGTAACAATTGTAGGTATTAATGCAAACGGAAGCGGAATAAATATTTCAATAAAAGCAACTGATGTTGGAACATATACATTGCAAGCTCTTGAAAGCGAATTAGAAACATTTGCTATTTATTATTTAAGTTCAGACTGGGAAACTGACGGAGCAAAAAAATATCTTAGCTCTTCCGGAACTGTTACAATTACTGAATTTGCTGACGGTAAAATTTCCGGCACATTTAGTTTTACAGCTTTAAATTCATTACAAAGTTCTGTGGAAATTACAAGCGGAACTTTTACAAATGTTCCATATTTATAGGTAAATATTTATGAAACATAATATTTCATACAAATTTTTATTTAAAATTATTTTAATTGCGTTTATTTTGATTTACAATTTTTCTTGTGAGAAAGATGAAATTAAGCCTCAAAGTTTATTTGAAACAAAAATTAACGAGGCAGACAAAAAACTTTCTCCGAGTAAAGCAATTATTGATAAAGGAATAATTTCTATTAGTGCTTTTCAAGTAAAGCAAAATATTAAAAGTGCTTTGGTAATTACTGTTAAAGGCGATAAGGAAAGTTTGTATGAACAAGAATATGATTATAAAACAGGCGTTTCGATTACACAATGCGGTTTAACTTATAAAATATTTTCACGCACACCAAACATTGAACCTGAATATTATGTTTCTTATGAAGGTTTTGTGAAAATTACTTCAATAGACGGAAAAAGGAATACAATTTCCGGCGAATATGAATTTAGAGTTAGGTCTATTCCCGATAAAAACAACACAAAGCAAGTTATAAAAGGAAGTTTTGTTGAAATTCCGTTAAAGTAAAAAACAAAATATTTATTATAAAACAGAAAAATATTTTTTCAAAAATTATTAAAACAGGTAACTCAATTAGTTTACCTGTTTTTTTTAAAGTCAATTTTGGTAATTTGAAAATGGAATAATTATTCAATGAATTAATTATACTATTATACAATTAAACGATTATACAATTATACAATTATAC
>DZBS01000121.1:6086-9892 GCA_022729995.1 Draconibacterium orientale
ATTATACAATTATACAATTATACGATTATACAATTATAAGAAATTCAGAATCTTACATTCATAAAAAAAGGCTGTCGTTACAACAGCCTCCTTCAATTTATCCCAAATATATTATTACATTAAAAAACTCAACAAAATACCGGCAGCCACGGCAGAACCGATAACTCCCGCAACATTTGGTGCCATTGCGTGCATGAGTAAATGATTTGTAGGATCGTTTTTCAAGCTTTCCATTTGCACAACCCTTGCACTGTCGGGCACAGCAGAAACTCCGGCTGCACCAATCATAGGATTTATAGGATTATCTTTTGGTGATAACCAATTCATAACTTTTCCAAAGAAAACTCCACCGGCTGTAGCAATCATAAATGAAAGTGCACCCAAAACAAATATCATTATAGAATCGGAAGTTAAAAAAACATCTGCTTGTGTCGAAGCTCCTACTGTAACTCCAAGTAAAATTGTAATTGTATCAATTAGTGCAGTTCTTGCAGTTTCGGCAAGTCTGTTTGTTACTCCGCTTTCTTTTAATAAATTTCCAAAGAACAACATTCCCAATAACGGCAAAGCTGTTGGTGCAATAAATCCGGTGAGTAATAATCCAAAAATGGGGAAAATAACTTTTTCTCTTTTTGAAACAGCTCTTGGTGCTTTCATTCTAATCAAACGTTCTTTTTTTGTAGTAAGCAAACGAATAATCGGCGGTTGAATTACAGGAACCAAAGCCATATACGAATATGCAGCAATAGCAATCGGACCAATGAGATTTTTAACAGTATATCCGTTTGCCAAAACATTCATTCCGTTTGCAAGTTTTGATGCCGTAAAAATAGCCGTTGGTCCGTCGGCACCGCCAATAATACCGATTGCGGCAGCTTCTTGAGGGACAAAGCCTAAATATAATGCGCCAATAAAAGTTGCAAAAATTCCTAATTGTGCAGCCGCACCAAGCAACATTAATCTCGGACTCGAAATCAATGAAGAAAAATCGGTCATTGCTCCTATTCCTAAAAATATTAGCGGAGGAAACCAGCCTTGCACAACACCGGAATAAAGAATATTCATAACACTTCCGGGTTCATAAATTCCAAGTTGCAAATTAAAATCGGCTACTTGGAACATAGGAATATTTCCAATTAAAATTCCCATTCCTATTGGAACAAGTAAGAGCGGTTCATAATCGTATTTAATTCCCAGAAACATAAAAAACAATGCAACAATTATCATAATAATATGCCCGAAAGTAACATTGTAAAATCCGGAAAATTCCCAGAAATTTAATACACCGGCAATTCCTTGATTTAAATTATCATACTTAAAACCGTCGGTTAAAACCAAAACATCATTTTCAATTTTACCTGTTCTATCTTTTAAACTAATAGTTTCTTTTTCGGCTTGATAATTACTCGACGAACTGTTTGGATCGCTGTTTTTATATAAATGAGTTACAGTTTTAGGCAAAAATGTCATATACAAAACAGAATCTTTCACTTGCCAACGACCGTTATAAGATTGCTTTGCCGAATCCATCACAAATGTATTGTCTTCGAGGAAAGTAATAGATTTGTAACGTTTTACTTTATCATTACTACTATTTGAGATTTTATAATTTCCGGCTTTATTCACCCATTTTCCGGAAGTAATAATTTCTTTCAAATTAATTTTTTCTTTTTTTGGAGATTTTGATTGAATAAACAATGCCGAAATCCCCCAAAGTAATGCTATTACGGCAAAAAATGTTAATGCTTTTTTCATGTGTTTATTTATAAATAATTTTAAAGGTCACGACTTGTCCCTATTTTTCGGGATAGGAACATCCTAAATGGTCATTCACTTGTTTGTAGAGAAACATACATTGATGTTTCATTATTTTATATTGCTAAATTTTATTTTTTCAAAATTTAACTATTCAAACTCAATAAGCGGAGCATCTTGCATTACTGCGGCACCTTCTTTTACCAAGATTGATTTTACAGTTCCTGCTTTTTCCGACATAATATTGTTTTCCATTTTCATTGCTTCAAGAATAAGAAGAACATCTCCTAATTTTACTTTATCACCAACTTTAACATTTATTCTGAAAATTGTTCCGGGCAACGGAGATTTTAGAGTTGAAACATTTGTAGGTTTCATATTTATAAAACCTTCTCCCGGAGCAGTGTGAACTGCCGAACGCATAAGTTTTGGAGTTTTTGAAACTGAAATTGTTTTATCTATTTCAACAGTATAATTTGTTCCGTTTATTTGAATTTCAACTATATTTTCTTCGAAACTTAAAACAGATGTTTCAAAACTGTTTCCTCTTATTTTAAAATTGAATTTTTTCATGTGTTCCTATTTTTGAAAACTACTTACACCATAAATTTTTGAACTCCAAGGCGAGTAATCTTTTTTTACTTTTTTAATTGTAATTATTGTATTTTCTTCATCGTGTAAATCACTGAAATACAGAAAAAGTGTAGTTGCAATTGCTGCATTTTCAATATCGGGCAAAAATTCTCCGCATTTATCGCAAACTTCTTCGGGTTTGGTTCTCTTAAAATTTATTTTCATTGAAAATTTTAAAACCTTTGGAAGGAAATTAAAAACAATGTATAATAAATATAAAGCAGCAAAAACTATAACATATCCGACTATTGCAATAATGAAATTTAAGTTATCAACTTTAAGTAAAATCATAATTTAAAATTTATTATAATGGAATATTTGAATGTTTTCTCGGCAAATTTGTTTGCTTTTTTGTAGCAAGTGTTCTAAATGCTCTTATAATTCTAAATCGTGTATTTCTGGGTTCAATAACATCATCAATAAAACCGTATTGAGCAGCTACATAAGGATTTGCAAATTTCTCTCTGTAATCTGTTTCTTTTTCGGCAATGTATTTTGCTTTTTCATCAGGATTTTCTATTGATTTAATTTTTCTTCCTTCCAAAACTTCAACTGCACCTTGAGCTCCCATAACTGCAATTTCTGCCGAAGGCCAAGCGTAGTTAATATCGCCTCTTAATTGTTTACTGCTCATAACATCGTGTGCTCCGCCATAAGATTTACGTAAAGTAATTGTAACTTTTGGAACTGTAGCTTCGCCATAAGCAAATAATAATTTGGCTCCGTGAGTTATTATTCCGCCATATTCTTGAGCACTTCCGGGTAAAAATCCGGGAACATCAACAAGTGTTAGAATCGGAACATTAAATGCGTCGCAAAGTCTTACGAAACGTGCAGCTTTTCTTGATGCGTTTATATCTAAAACTCCTGCCAAATAATTTGGTTGGTTTGCTACAACTCCGACAGGCATTCCGTTAAATTTCACAAATCCTACAACAATATTTTTTGCATAATGTCGGTGAAATTCAAGAAACTCTTCATCGTCAACAATACTGTAAATAATATCTTTTACGTCATAAGGAGCATTTGGATTTTCGGGTATTATTGTGTTCAAATCATCAATAACTCTGTCAATCGGGTCGTTGCATTCGGTTTGAATTGGATCTTCCAAATTGTTTTGCGGAAGATATTCAAGAGATTTTCTAATTAACATTATTCCTTCGTCTTCATCGTCGGCTCTAAAATGTGTAACACCCGATTTTGTTGCATGAACTGTTGCTCCGCCTAAATCTTCGGTTGTAATATCTTCACCTGTAACTGTTTTTGCAACTTTTGGTCCGGTAACAAACATGTAACTTGTTTTGTCGCTCATAATAACAACATCGGTTAAAGCAGGAGAATAAACTGCACCGCCCGCGCAAGGACCAAAAATTGCCGAAATTTGCGGAACAACGCCGGAAGCCATTATATTTCTTTGG
>DZBS01000122.1 GCA_022729995.1 Draconibacterium orientale
CAAATTATAATAATCAGTTAATTCTGTGAATTCAAAATTCATTCATTCATTAAATTCAGTTAATTCAAAATTCAACAATATGAAAACTAAAATATCAATATTAACAATCATTTTTATTTTTTTCGGATTTGTAGGTTTTTCGCAAACTGCCGAACAAATTATAGAAAAATCGGGTGATGCCGTAAATCTTTCCTCAATGGAAATGATTTCTTTACTAAAAATATACGATAACAAAGGAAACGAAAGGACAAGAGAAGTTTCCACAACCAGAAAAAGTTTTTCCGGAACCTGTAAAACAATCATTAAATTCTTGTCGCCTGCCGACGTAAAAGGCACCGGAATTCTAATTTACGACTATGAAGACAAAGACGACGATTTATGGATTTTTATGCCTGCACTAAGAAAAACGCGTAGAATTGTGAGCACCGAAAAAGGCAAAAGTTTTATGGGTTCGGAATTTACTAACGCCGATATGAGCAAACCAATTACTGCAAATTTTACTTATAAAATTCTGGGAACCGAAAAATATGAAAATAAAGATTGTTGGAAAATTGAAATTAATTGTAAAACTCCTATAATTCAAAGTGAAAACGGTTACAAAAAGAAAATTTCTTGGGTTGATAAATCAAACTATTTGTGCTTAAAAATTGAATTTTACGACAAAGACGATAAACTGTTTAAAATTCAAAAAAACCAACAATATAAGATTGTTTCGGGCGGAAAATATTTTTCTTATTTCATGGAAACAGAAAATGTTATCACAAAACGAAAATCGACAATGACAATTACAAAAATGAGTACAAATATATCAACACCCGAAAGTCAATTTACAGCTGCAATGCTGGAAAAATAATAATTCGGTATGAGAAAAAATTTTTCAATATTGATAATATGCTTCGCAATATTTTTTCAAGCAGAAGCTCAAAGTATAAAAATTCATATTTCGGGAATAAGGAATAAAACCGGAAGTTTGCAGTTAATGTTTTTCAAATGCCAAAAACAATTTGAAGACGATAAACCATTTTTGATAAAACGCTTTTCGAAAAATAATGTTCAAAACGGAGAATTCAAAACCGAAATAAACATAAATCCTGGAATTTACGGAATTGTTTTGCTCGATGATGAAAACGATTCGGAAAATATGGAATATAAATATATAAAAATACCAAAAGAAGGATTCGGATTTTCGAACTATGTTCATTCCGGATTATTTCGACCAACATTTAACGATTTTTGTTTTGAATTGAAAAATGAAACAGTTCAAATTGAAATTAAAACAAAATACATGTAGCAATAAGTTAAACAAAGAAAAAAGGCTGTCGAAAATTTTTTCGCAGCCTTTTTACTATTACCTAAATTCAAATAATAAATGTAACTTTTGGAAATAGAAAAATAAAAAAATATTTTCATTTTTTAAAAATAAAATATACAGCCAAAATCAAAAATACAAAACCTATTAAATGATTTGTAGTGAAAGATTCGTTTTTGAAAAATACAATTGAAAATATTGTAAAAACCAATAAAGTTATAACTTCTTGAATAACTTTTAATTCAACCAAAGAAAAAGGTCCGCCGTTTGCTTTAAAACCAATTCTGTTTGCAGGAACTTGAAGTGAATATTCAAAAAACGCAATTCCCCAACTCAATATAACTATTGCAAACAAACTCAAATTTTCAAACCTGCTGAATTCTTTCAATTTTAAATGACCATACCAAGCAAATGTCATAAAAGTGTTCGACAAAACAAGTAATCCGATTGTGTAAAATGATTTCATTTTTTGTTGAAATAAAAAATTTTGCAAATGTATATTTTTTGTAAATCAAAAAATGATTTTTGTTGCTCAAATTTAGAGTGTATATTTGTGAAGTAATTTGATAATTAGTTGATGTGCAAATTAGTTAATGAGCAAATTAGTTGAATATCAACTATAAATAGAGTAAATAATGCCTGAAAAAAATATAATATTGACACTAAGTTTTGAATTTTCATTGTTAATTATCGAATTTTCCGAATTGTTAGAGAATCGCAAAATGCAGAAAGTAAACTTGATTTTATCCACAAAATGAAAATTGCTACAAAAGAAGCTGATGAGACAGAGTATTGGCTTTTGTTGTGTAAGTTCTCGAAAAATTATCCTTTTGATGAAAATTTAATTGAAAAATTAACAGCCATTAAAAAGATACTTTCAAAAATAATTTCCACTTCAAAGAAAATCAAATAGTCCTAAATTAAAAAATATTTTCAAATCATCACATTAACAAATAAGCACATTAATTTCATGAAATTCGATAAATATAATTTTTCCGATCAAATAAAAAGAAATATCTCCGAACTGGGTTTCAACAAAACTACCGATATTCAGTTTAGAGCAATTCCGCATATATTAGCCGGCGAAGATGTTTTGGCTGTTGCACAAACCGGAACCGGAAAAACCGCTGCATTTGTAATTCCCGTCGTTAATATTTTGCACGAGCAAAAAGTTAACAAAACTCCCGAAGGAATTAAATGTTTGGTAATGGTTCCAACTCGCGAACTTGCCGAACAAATTAATAAAGTTTTTGAGCAAATTGCAAAATATACAAGAGTTAGATCTATTTGTATAATAGGCGGCGTTGAACAAGATTCGCAAATATTTCAACTCGAAAAAGGAACAGATATTTTGGTTACAACACCCGGACGAATGTTTGATATGCTAAATCAAGGTCATTTGGATTTAACACAAGTTGAAATTCTTATTCTTGATGAAGCCGACAGAATGCTCGATTTGGGTTTTTATAAAGATATAATCGGAATTATAAACAGACTAAAACCCGGAAGACAAACATTGTTTTTTTCGGCAACAATTGACAAAAAAATTAAAACATTAGCCTATTCAATTGTTGAAAAACCCGTAAGAATTCAAATTTCGCCCAAAGACCCCGTAACCAAAAATGTTGCTCACGCAGTTACATTTATAAAACAAGACGATAAACGGTTTTTTCTTGAAAGATTAATAAAAGAAAATCCGGAAAGTAAAATTATGGTTTTTGTTCGCACAAAAGTTAGAGCCGAACGCGTATTAAAAGCAATGGAACGAGTTGGTATTGTTTGTATGACAATTCACGGCGATAAAGAACAAACCGACAGAGAAAATGCTTTATTAAAATTTAGAGAAGGCAATCTTAAAATTTTAATAGCTACAGATGTAAGCGCCAGAGGAATAGATGTTGAAGGTGTGGATTTTGTTGTAAATTATGATTTACCCGAGCAAAGTGAATATTATGTGCACAGAGTTGGCAGAACCGGAAGAGGAAGAGCCAAAGGAAAAGCAATTTCATTTTGCAGCGAAGATGAAATACCCATTTTAGATGAGATTCAAGAATATCTTGATAAAAAAATTGATGTTCTTGAAATTGATAAAAATGATTATATCCAAACAATTGAATTTTCTGATGCAGAAGTTGAAACCGATTGGAAATCTTTATTAATTGAAGACGAAAAAAAGGAAAAAGAAGCAAAAAGAAATAAGAATAAACTCGCAAAAGAGAAAAAAGAAAAAAAGAAAAATTTACCCGATAAAAATAAAGGTAAAAGAAAAAAATAATACCGATAATATAAAGAACAAAGAATGAGGCAGAACTTAAAAATAACTGCCTCATTTTTCTATTGAATCCAAAAAATCATTGATAAATAATACTGATTTAAAAAAACCTATTTTGTAGTAACAACATAAGTGAAATCATGAACTTGAGTGTCACTAAAAAATGTCATTGCATTGGTAACTAACACATCGTATATCATTCCGTTAGCTCCATAAAGTAAAGATTTTGCGTCATAACCCATAACTTTCAAATATGCTGTAACATAAGCACTTGTTTGTCCTGTGTAACAATAAACAACAATAGTTTTATCGGTTGGCAAAGTTTTTAAATCTGTGTCTAATTTCCATGAAGTTCCGGGAGTGTATTGAATAGCGCCGGCAATATGACCGATATTATAATGTTCTTCAGTCCAATAATTAACTAAATAATAATTTGCAGTATTGTCATAAACTGTAGCGTTTGTAATTTTTGCAGGATCAAAACCTTCAACCAAAAGTGCATCAATTCTTGCATTTAATATTTCTTCAGCTGTTTCAAATCCTGTTTCTAAAACGGGTAAATCACCGGCTGCATTTTTAGTTGCAGGGTCGGTAACGAATTGAGTTGCTCTGGCATTACTCAAATTAGCACTCCATTTAACTGAAAAATCTGCGTTCCAAGAACTCATTCCCCATTTCATTGAGTAAACATTGTTATATCCGGCAAGTCTGAGTAAAGCAGCACCGTATGCAGCTGTTTGTCCTGTATAGCAAACTATTGCAACTTTTTCGGAAGCAGATAAATTATTATCGTCGTAATAAGTTCTTAAATTTGCAAATTCTACATTAACAGCATTTTCGATATGTCCGGCTGCAAAGTCTGTTGCAGTTCTAATGTCCAGAATTTCAATTCCGCCTGTTAAATTAAGAGCATTCACATCTTCCGATTTAATAATTGTTGGCGACACAGTATTTATAAAATCACCGTTTGCTTCTAAATATTCTGCCAATACTTGAGATTCGTCAATCGGAATAATAGGATCTTCTGTTTTACAAGAAGTTGCGAAAATAAGACCTAAAAGTAGTCCTAAACTTAATAATTTTAATTTTGTCATGATAATTCTTTTTTTTAAGGTTTATATAATATTTATTGATTGTAAATTATTTTTTACTCCAATTTGCAGGAAGCTGACCGTCAACAGTTATATTTCCGCTTGCTCCAATTTCCCAATCCAATAAATCGTCGTTAAATAAATACAACTCTTTATTTAATATTTGAGTACCGTCGTTTATTGCATGACAATTTTCATAACATGCACTTCCTTCGGCTACAGTAGTTCTGCTTGTCCATTTTATAATATTATGTGGTGTTGTAAAGTTATAAGTTGGGAATGCCTCAAAATTAGCGTAGTCTTCAACACCGTAAACACTCCAATTATCAGGAGCAGCCAATGTTCTTCTTACCAAAACGAATTTATAATCTGCTTTAACATCGGGCAACGGATTTAATGCAATTTTAAAACCTTGATAAGAAGGAATTCTTGCTCCTTCATCGTGAACATGACAACTTCCGCAATTGTTGTAATCTTGAGAATGACATACTTGACAATTAAAATCTTCATAATGATTTAAATGATAAGCATTTGATGAAGCAATATCTGAATGACAATTTGTGCATTTAGGTAGTTTAGTATATTCATATCTTTGGTCAACAGGAACACCGTCGCCGTGTATTTCGTCACCGGAATGACAATTCATACATTTAAACGAGTTATTTGTTAAATGAACGTCGGGAACAGTTCCGGGAGCTACTCCGAGATAAGCATGTCCGCCTCTTGATGAATGACAAGTTATGCAAACATTTACCATGTCGGGGGTTTTATTAAACTTATGTCCGCTGATTAATCCGCCGCCGCCTGCAGAAGGACGAACAACATGACAATTTCCGCAAGTTCCGTGGCATGTTGCACAATTATTTGTGTATCCTTCAATTAAATGAGCAGGTAATTGGTCGAAATCGGCAGGTCCGCTTAATCCGCTTCTCATTGCAACTTTTCTTTTTTGACCTGTTCCGTTATGAATACTTGTTTCAAAATTATTTGCAATGGTTTGATGGCATGTACCACATTTTTCTTTATACACAGATGACGGATGTGAAATAAAATTTCCTGAATGAGCAAGGCTTTTGTCTCCAACATTATCCGTTCCGTTGTGGCATCCTACACATCCTACATCATAATGCGACGAAGTTTTAAATTCATCATAACCGGTTCCTCCCATAAAAACTCTGTCGTAAGGTTCATAATGGGGAGCATCACCACCGCATCCGCCTGAAACTACAGCTGTGTCGGGAGTATAAACTTGTTTTAAGAGTGCATAATTCGTATGGCATCCTTCGCAAGACTCATCGCTCTCTTCTATTGGCACAACTTCTTTATATTCACAAGAAAAAATCAATAAAGAAAAAATTGTGAAAATGAATAAAAAACGATTCATTTTTATAATTGGTAAATAATTCATTTGTTTATTTTTTTTGGTTTATTAATAAATTAGAACATATTTTAATAATACAAAGATTAAAAAATACTGTTTCACAATAGAAAAAGTTATGCGTGCATAAATTAATTTTGTTACTGATATAAGTTGATTATAAAATTGACCGGCATCAGTTTTTATTCTGTATTATTTTTATCTTTGTACAATTATTAATATTTATGAAACAAACCACACATTATACAGCTTGCACCATTTCCAGAGAAAAGTGTCGTTGCTTTGAGATGCTTAGTAAGGAAGAGGTAGAATTACTAAAAGAAAATTCTGTAAATATTGAATTCAAGAAAAAAGAAATGATTTGTAAGCAAGGCGGACTTGTTTCACACATAATGTATGTTGAGAAAGGTCTTGCAAAAGTTTTTATCGAAGACGGAAATAACACTCTTGTACTGAAAGTTGTTTCAACCGGAAATTTTGTTGCTCTCACATCTGTTTCTGAAGAATTTAACACATATAAATATTCTGCAATGGCTTATGTTGATACTCTTATCAAGCAAATAGACGTAAATATTTTCAGAAATCTTATAAAACAAAATGCACATTTCGCAAAAGAAGTTATAGATATTTTAAGTGTGAATAATTCCCAAATTTATGGTAGATTTTTCTGTTTTACACATAAACAATCTTACGGAAGAGTTGCCGATATTCTTTTATGTATGGCAGAAAGAGTTTTTAACAGCAATGAATTTGAACTGCCTTTATCGAGAAAAGATTTAGCCGAATTAACAGGAATGAGTTCCGAAACAATTGTGAGAATATTGAAAAAATTTGATGAAGATAAATTAATAAAACTTACCGGAAAAACAATTAAATTGATAAACATTGAACAATTATTGCATATTAGTGATAAAGGGTAATCGTTAAATTTAACTTTTTAATTTCTTAATAATTAAATAAACAAATACTTGTTTCAAATATTTGTTTTGAAACAATGTTTATTTGTTCTAAATTGTATTTTGAATATTAATTTCAATATTAAAGAGCCAAATTTATTTAATTATTTATATTAAATTTGAGTTTAAAATATTTTTATCAATAATCAAAAAAAAAGAATTATGAAACTTCCTCGCTCACTTTTTAACCGGCTCACCTATATCGGAGTAATAATAGCCGGTTTGGCATTCTTATCAATAATTTTTTTAGCCGCAATATCACTAATTTTTGATATGGGAAGTTCATATCTCGGATTATTTATTTATGTTGTTTTTCCTGCATTTTTTGTAATTGGTCTTATATTAATTCCTGTAGGAATGTATTTTAAAAGGAAAAAAAATAAATTAAGATTACCCGAAGATGTTGCAAAATTTCCAATAATTGATTTTAACCAAAAAAAATACAGAAACGCATTTGTTGTTTTTGGAACATCAACATTAATAATTTTATTTGCCACAAGCATAGGTAGTTACGAAACTTTCCATTATACCGAATCGGTAGAATTTTGCGGAACATTATGCCACGAAGTAATGGAACCTGAATATGTTACATATCAAAATTCACCTCACGCAAGAGTTGCATGTGTTGAATGTCATGTCGGCGAAGGAGCCGATTGGTATATGCGCTCAAAATTATCGGGTTTACGTCAAGTTTATGCAGTGTTAACCGATTCATATAAAAGACCTATTGAAACTCCACTTCATAATTTGCGTCCGGCAAAAGAAACATGCGAAAGATGCCATTGGCCCGAAAAGTTTTATCCTAATAAATTAAGAGTTAATAAATCTTTTCTTAGCGATTCTGTAAATACAGAATGGGATATTATGCTTAAAATGAAACTCGGACCCGATTACACTGCATTGGGTTACACAGAAGGAATTCATTGGCATATAAATAAAAATGTGAAAATCGAATATATTTCCGATAATAAATCAAAATCCAAAATTCCTTGGGTAAAATACACCGATTTAACAACCGGAAAATCCAAAATTTTTCAAGACTATGAATCGCCTGCAAGCGACAGTTTAATGGAAGCCTCAAAACCAAATACAATGGATTGCATTGATTGCCACAACAGACCTTCACACTCATATAAATCGCCTAAAAGTTATATTGCAAATGCAATGATTTCGGGAAAAGTATCAAAAGATATTCCTTTTATAAAAAGCAAAGTTGTTGAAGTTTTATCAAAACAATACAGTTCAAAAGATTCCTCTTTTTTCTTAATCGACAAAGGTTTAAAAGATTATTATAAAACAAATTTTGCTGCCTTTTATAAAACAAATAAAGTTAAAATTGATAATTCAATAAAAGCAATTCAACTTGAATATTCTTTAAATTCTTTTCCTTCAATGCAAGCCGATTTTACAAAATATCCGAATCATATTGGTCACCAAGAATCGGAAGGCTGTTTCAGATGCCATTCAGGAAATCATAAAACAGAATCTGGCGAAACTATTTCGCGAGATTGTAATTTGTGTCATACAATTGTTGCACAAGGAAATCCGTCTTCTTTAGAAAAATCGCCGGTTACAGATGCTTTAGAGTTTAAACATCCTGTGGATATTGAGGGTGTAGAAAACGAAATGCATTGTTCGGATTGTCATTCGGCTATGTAGTTTTTGATTTTAATTTATTGAATTAAACAAGAATATTATAAATTTAAAATATCAATTAAAAGTCTCGTAGAGACGATATTATGGTAGGAAATATTACATTTCAATTTTAAGTCTCGTAGAGACGAAATTATTATTTATTTCGGAAATTTGAATTTTACGATGCTTATTATTTATTTATTTCCATAAAGATATTTAATATCACCCCGATGGGGTTTTTGATTTTTCTAAACACTTTTTTCTACCATAATGTCGTCCCTACGGGACTTTTAATAGAAATATATTATTTTTCTAACATCTAATAGCCAATAAAGTATTATAAATATTTCTAAAATGTCTTATTCAATAAATTTTTACACAATTAAACAAGCCTGATTCCTTCATTTTCAATAGTAATCAATCTTTTTTTGTATAATGAACCAACAGCTTTTTTAAATGTTTTTTTGCTGATTCCAAACAAAGCATTTATAACATCTGGAGAACTATTGTCGTTTGCAGCAATAAATCCTTTATTATTTTTAAGAGTTTCAAGTATTTTTTGCGAAATTCCGTCAATTTGGTCGTAACCGGGTTTTTGAATAATCAGGTCAATTTTTCCGTCGTCTCTAATTTGTTTAACGTAAGCAGTTAATTTGTCGCCTTTTTCAATATTAATAAAAACTTCGTTGTGGTATAAAAGCCCCCAATGTTTGTTTTCGATAATTGCTTTAAAACCAATTTCGGTTTGAGCTTGAATTAGGATATTAACTTCACTGTTAATTTCATAATCCGGAGTTTCGTCGCTCATATATTTATTTATTTTTGCCGAAGCAGCAAGTCTGTTCGTTTGTTCGTCTAAATAAATATAAACTATATATGAGTATCCTTCAATCATATCGGCTTTTTGTTCTCTGAAAGGAACCAAAAGTTCTTTCAAAATTCCCCATTCCAAAAAAGCACCAAATTTATTTACTTCTTTAACTTTTAAATATGCAAATTCGTTTACTAATGCCAAAGGTGTTTCGCTTGTTGCAATTGGTCGGTCTTCGGTGTCGGAATAAATGAAAACTTCTATAATGTCGTCAATTTGAGTATTTTCGGGAACATATTTTTTTGGCATTAAAATTTCGCCGGCATCGCCGCCGTCAAGATAAATTCCAAAATCTACTTCTTTAACAACTCTAAGTTTATTGTATTTTCCTATTTCAATCATAAGTTTTTTTTTGCAAATATAAGATTTTTAA
>DZBS01000025.1 GCA_022729995.1 Draconibacterium orientale
CGAACTGAATATTTTCTTTGAGCAATTTGCGTTTGAGCCAACGCCAATAGTTTCCTGCTTTAACATAATTGTCTTCTTGGTTCAAAATGCCAACAACATCAACCACGCTAAACTGCCATTTGGAGTTTTGCTCATCCCAAACGGCACGCACTTCGCGGTCGTCAAAAAAGCGTATTGATATTTTTGCATTACTCATAAATAAAATGTTACTTTTTCTACTCCGGGATTTTTTATTAAAAATTATAATAATTTTTATTTTTTAATTGTTGCATACAGATTAGTAAAACAATAATCTCCAAAATCAGTATTTAAGAAATTTTATTTTCCATCAGAAATGCTATTTATTAACTATCCCCTAAATTACAAACATTTTGAAAATAATAAAGTTTTAAAAATTTATATTTCTATTGATATTTTTAAATTGTATAATCTTGCTGTGAGATGATTCGGGACAGCATATTGGTCGTAAACATCAGCCGAAGGATTTGCCGTATTTGGAACTACTCGAAGCCAAGAGTAAGAAATTGTGTTTTCTACATCAAGCAAATTTAAAACTTCTAATGTTATCCAAAAACTTTTCATATCTCTAAAAATTCTTCTCGACGATTGTTTGTCGGCATCAATAATTACTGCTGAAGCTCCTAAATCAACACGTTTATAGTCGGGCGATAAATTTGTTGCATATTCCCTGCCCTTTTCGGGCGGACCAAAATGAAATCCGGTTCCGTAAAGTAAATTCAAATGTGCTTTTATTCTTTTGTTGCCCGGAATATAATCTTGCAAAAATAATGATGCATTCACTCTTTGATCTGTCGGACGAGGAATGTAAGAAAATCCGTCGTCGGAATTATTTCCTATATTATAAATGTCTTCTTCGGTTTTCATTACGGAAAGGCTAAACCATGAATCGACACCCGGAACAAATTCGCCGCTGATTTTTGCATCTATTCCGGCAGCATATCCGTTTGCTCTTTGGTTTGCATAATATTTAACTCTCACATTATCAATCTCAAAAGGAATAATATCATTTAATTTTTTATAATAAATTTCGGTTCTGAGCAATAATTTTCTTCCCAAACCTTCAAATTCAAAATCGTTTCCCAAAACAAAATGTATTGATTTTTGAATTTTTGAATTATCAACAATACTTCCGTCAAACATTCTCATTTCTTTGTAGAACGACGGTTGATTGTAAACACCGAATGCAAAACGAAATACTGTATTTTTTTTGCTTTGCGGTTTGTATCCGGCAGAAAGTCGCGGGCTTACAAAAAATTCATTGTTCAAAGTGTTCATCGAAAAACGAATTCCTCCAATAATTTCAAATTTTCCCGAAAATGTATTTAAAACAATTTTATCTTGAAAATATGTTTCTGCTCTTTGGTTTATAACTTTATTCTCTGATTTCACATTTCTAAATAAAACTAAATTTCCGGAATTGTAAGGAATTGAATAACCTGCGGAATCTAACATTTCCCATTCGTCAATTTTATCTTGAATATACTCAAATCTATATTTTAAACCCCAATTAAAATTATGAACCGAAAAAGAATGAGCTCCTTTTAATTCGGCACTTGCAACATCAATATAAAGCATATTTCTTGCGTGACGAATAGAATATCCGGTTCCCAGATTCAGCAAACTGTCGCCTGCGTTTTGTGTGCTGAAATCTCTGTTAAGTTCATTCAACGAATATGCACTTATAATATCAAACGACTCGGATTCAACGGCTTTGAAACCGGATACAATCAGCGAATAATTATTGTTAATGTTTTGTTTATAATTTAATGTAACAGCGCCTGTATACGAATAAAATCGGTCTTTTTCTCTTCCGTCGAAAAGCACAAAGAATCCGTAAGCTCTTGTAATTGTTCCAAAATGTGTTTCTCTGCTTTCAGGAAAAAAAGTAAAATTATTATCGGAGAAATTAGCCAAAAAATTTAGATTGATTTTTTTATTGAAATCATAACTCACAAAAGTTTGAAAATCTATAAAACTTGGTTTGTATTCGCCTTGTGTTTCAAGAGAATTGAGCAAATATTGATTTGTTTTATATCGTAAACCGGTAACGAACTTTAATTTATCGTTTAACAAAGAATTTTGAAAATAAATTGAAGCACCAAGCAAGCCGAATGAAATTGCGGAAGAAAAATCGTTTGGCATTTTATATTTTATATCGAGCACCGAAGCCGTTTTATCGCCGTATTTTGCTTCAAATCCGCCGGCCGAAAAATTTACCGACGAAATCATCATAGGATTAATAAAACTTAAACCTTCTTGCTCGCCGGCACGAATTAATTGCGGACGATAAATTTCAACTCCGTTAACATACACAAGATTTTCGTCGAAATTTCCGCCTCTTACGGAATATTGAGAACTCATTTCATTTCTCGAACCGATTACTCCGGCTTGAGTTTTAATAAGCGATTCAATTCCTTCATTTAACGAAGGCATAACTTGTGCAATCTTAGAATCTATTGTTACAATTCCGGTTGAATTAACTCCTTCTCCGCTCACATTAACGGCTTCAATTTCGTTTTCAAATTCTAATATTACTGAAATATCCGAATATGTTGAATCAGTATTAATTTCCAGAGTAAAAGTTACTAACGACAGTTTGCTGAAAAATAATTTATTATAAGAATTTGGAATTGATATTTCAAAATGCCCCGAAGAATCAGTTTCAGTATTATATTTACTGTCGAATGTTGAAACATTAACACCTTCAATACTAAATTTATCGGTTTTAGAAAGCACATTTCCGGTAATTAATTTCTCTTGCGAAAAAATATAGACGTTGAAAAATAAAATAAATGATAACGAAATAATATATTTCATGTTATGGTTTTTTATAGTTTGGGATAAAAAACAAAATTACTTTTTTAAAACAAAAATTCGATAAATATTATTGTTCAAAAAAAAAAATTTAATTTTATAAGATAGAAAAAACAAGAAAATGATAACACAAAACGAAATATTATTGCCCGAATTTAAAAAAGGATTTCATCTGTTTATTTTTAAATTGTTTTTAAAGGTCAGATAGGAACATCTTAAATAAACATTCTCTTGTGTGTCAAAAGACTAAAATGGATGTTTCATTTAATTGATAAATATATTTTTGGGGAAATCAATTATTTACCAATTGCGGGATTAATGAATATTTTTATAAAACACACTTCAGCAGGATTAACAATAAATGAAAATGCCGATATTAGTGTAAGAGAAGATTTTGAAAATATTTTCAACAAACTTATTCCGGAAAATGAAAGTTATTACAAGCACATTTTTGAAGGCTCGGACAATATGCCTGCGCATGTAAAATCAACAATTGTCGGGCAAAGTATCACTATACCGATATCGGAAGGAAAACCAAATTTGGGAACATGGCAAGGAATATATTTATGTGAATTTCGGCGAAATGCAGGAAGACGAAAAATTGTGATAACTGTTTATTCATAACCGGCTTACTTTTTGTTTTCAGGGCATACAGAGATTTCTTATATTCAATTATAAAAAAAATGAAATAAGTTAATAAAAATTACAGTAAAAATTTGCTTTAATTAGTATTTTTATTTATCTTTAACAAAATGAAAAAAGCATTAAGTCCCAAAAAATAATCTAAAATTATGAAACATCCACTTATATATCTCTATTTACAGACGAATAATTATTTTGGATGTTCCTATCTGACCTTTAAAAACAATTAAAAAAAAAACAGATGAAAAAGAACCTAAATGATATTATTCTTATACCTACGGATTTTTCCGAAGTGTGTGAAAATGCTATTGAGCATGGAATAACAGTTGCAAAAATCATGAACTACCGTGTATTTTTATTACATGTGGTTAATAAAGAAACAAACAAATATTTGGAGTCGGAAAGTTTATCAAGAGAATCTGTTTCTGAAATTCTTGACAAAAAGGTTCTTGAGTATGAAAAAAACTTCGATTTCAAAGTAGAATATCTGATAAGAAACGGAAATCTTTTTGAAAAAATTGAAAGTGTTTGCGAAAAACTCGGAGTTAAACTCATAATTCTCGGAACACACGGAAAAGCCGGATTCCAAAAACTTACCGGAAGTTACGTTTTAAAAGTTGTGTCGTTGACCGATACTCCAACAATTGTTGTTCAAAAACGTTCATTTAGCGAAGGTTACAAAAAAATTGTTTTCCCTATTACCGCACAAACACAAGACAGACAAAAAGTTGTTTGGGCTGTTAATATTGCTAAAACTTTTGATGCAACAATACATCTTATTCCTAAATTTGAATCGGAAAAATACTACAAAACAAGAATTATGAGTGTTACCAAACAAATTAAAAACTTGTTTGACGAATACGGAGTAAAATATGTTGATAAAGTTTCTGAACCGGGTGCAGGAAATTTTGCAAAACAAGTTATTGATTATGCAGTTCAAAATGAAGCTGAACTTATTATGACACTTATTAATAAAGATAAAGTTGCATTTTTCTCAACTTGGGACGAACAAATTATTTATAACTCGTCGCAAATTCCGGTAATTTGTATTAACCCTATTGAAACCAAAAAAGGTGTTTGGAACAGATATTAGTAAATTGAAATAATTTTACAGATTTTACAATTATCCAAAAAGGAGAATCTTAATATTCAATAAAATGAAATAAGATTTCTCCTTTTTTATTAATCTCTACTGCAAGAAATTACAGTGTGCATTGTATCTTCTCTCAAATACTTTTCGGCTGTTTCCAATATTTCCGAAGCAGTAATATTTTGAATAGCTTTTAAGTATTTATCATAAAAATCATAACCCAAATCATAATCAAAAATAGATTCAAAAGCTTGCGAAAGAGCAAAAGCGCCGTCGAAATTTGCTACAAAAGAACCAATCAAATAATTTCTTACACGAGTAAGTTCTAAATCGGAAACTTTTTCTGTACGAAGAATTTTTATTTCTTTAAAAACTTCGTCAACAGCTTTTTTATACACTTCTTTTCCGGCATCGGCAGAAATAACAAAAAACCCGGAATTTAGCATCGACATATTTGCAGAATATATTCCGTAAGTGTAACCTTTGTCTTCGCGAATATTTTTCATAAGTCGCGAACCGAAATATCCGCCCAAAATTGTATTTGTAACAGATAAATTATAAAAATCTTCGTGTTTTTTGTTGATAGAAATTTTTCCTATTTTTATTGTGGCTTGCACAGCATTTTCCTTTTCTACAAAAACATATTTGGGTTCAAAATTTTTAATACTGAAATCGAAATTATTTTGTAGAATTTGACTTTTAAGTAAAGTATTTCCAAAAAATAAATTAAGATTTTCGATAAGTTCGGGACAAATTTTTCCGGAAGCAATTATTGTTAAGTTCGAGAAATCGTAAAATTTTGCAAAAAATGTTTTAAGTTCCTTAGTGTCTACAGATGAAAAATCTTTTTCAACCGGCAGTTGAGAATAAATATGGTTTTTGCCGAAAACAGTTTTATAATATTCTTCGCGAGCAAGAACTTCGGTTTTTTGTCTGTCGATATTAAATTGTTGAAGTCCGTTTAATAAATATGTTTTAAGTTCTTTTTTAGGAAAAACAGAATCTGTAAGCATTTTATACACAATTTGCAAAGTGCTGTTCAAATGTTTGTTAAGAGTAAAAATAGTTAAATTTGAAGTGTGTTTTCCGGTTTGTAAACCAATAAAAGCACCGTAAAAATCTATTTTTTCGGCAATTTCAGCCGAAGAAAATTCAGAAGTTCCTTCATTTAACATTGCATTTGTTGATTCCGGGATCAAAGAATTTTTGGAATAAATATCGCCGGCCAAAAATCTGAAAGTAATTTTAACAATTTCTTGGTCGCCGGCATTAATTGTAAAAAGCGGAATTCCGTTTTTTAAAAATTGCTTTTCGGCTTTTGTAATATTTATTTTTTCGGCTGTTTTAAATGCCGGCGGATTTTTTCTGTCTGTCATATTTTGATTTTTTCAAATATAAATATTTTTTTGAATATTAAATATTTACAAAGAAGCATTTTGAGTATTTTTAAGTTTGATAAATGTTATTTTTTATTTGAAGGAAAATGCTCTGTATACTTTTTGAACATCTTTTACATTGCTTATTTTGGTAATTAATCTGTTTAAACTTGCAGAATTTTTAATGAAAAGTTCAATTATTCCTATAAAAAGATTTTTTTCTGATTTTATAATTAAAGATTTCATGTTTATATCCATTTCCGACGAAATAATATCTATAATATCCGACAATAAACCTTTTCTGTCTAAGCCTGTAATTTCAATTTTTGCTCTAAAATCGCTTATTTCGGCTAATTGCCAAACAACATTTGTAGTATTTTGTCCTTCCGACGAATTTAATAATTTAGCTTTTTTACAATCGGCTCTGTGAATAATAAATCTGCTGTCTTTTTTATGAACAATTGCTTTGTCGCCTTCGAGCGGATGACAACAAACAGCAAGCGAAATATTGTCTAAACTTTCTATAACAAACGGAGCTTTGGGGCTAAATTCTATTTCTGAAAGTTTTTGAGGTTCAATTTTTTTTGCAGAAGTAAATAATCCGAAAATTCTTTGAGTAAAACCGTGTAATTTGGTAATTTCTCGGGCAATATCTTCATCTTTAATTCTTCCTATTGAAAGTCTGAAATAAAATTCTTCTTTGTTTTTACATCTAAAAACATTTATGAATTTGGCGAGAATATCTTCTTTCAACTTATATTTTTCAATAACATAATTAAATTTTATTTCGCCTTCGGAAATCATATTTCGTTTTATCTTTTTGAAATATCCGGCAAGAATATCTTGATTTTTGGGAATTTTAAGACTTTTTTTCCAAATTTTTTCGGGCTTTGAATTTTCGTCGGTTAATATTTTAATTTGTTCTCCGGTGCTAAGAATATAATCATAACTTACGGTTTTTTTATCAACTTCTGCGGCCACAAAATGAAAACCCAAATCGGTGTGAATTGTAAATGCGTAATCTAAAACGGTTGCTCCTTTTTTGAGAATAATTTGATCGCCTTTTGGTGTGATAACGTAAATTTCGCTGTCTTGGGGTTTAATAAGTTCCAGAATCCGGTCGTTTGAAAGATTCTTTTTTCCGAGTATTTCGCCCATTGAATTTATCCATTGCTTAACATTTGAAAGATGAATATTATCGTGATTTCTTGCATAACCGCGTTGCGCAATTTGATTCATTCTGTCGGTCATAATCTGAACTTCGTGCCAATGACCGCCAAACATAACATCGGTAATTATTGCTTCAAAACCGTTTGTTTTCGGGTGTGTTATCCAATCTTTTAATTTACTGTCTTTCACTAAAAAAACATCTGTAAGCATTGAATAAACTAAGAAGCATTGTTGTTTTTCGGGTAAATTATCGGAAGGATTAATTACAATTCTGATTGTTATGTAGTTATAAATATCTTCAAATTTTATTTGTTTGTCGGTAATAATTTTCCAAGTTCTGTAATACGATTTTGTAATTGTATCTATATGAAAATTATAATTATATTTTTCCAAATTTTTATGAAGCGGTTCAAGTATTTGATTCAGTTTAATTTGTCTTTCGGGGAAATTGATGTCAACAATTTGTTTTATTTTATTGTATTCTTCCGGAAATCTGTTTTTAAAACTTAAATCTTCAATTTCTTTTTTTATGCTGAACAAACCGAGTTGATGAGCCAAAGGAGCATATATTTCAAGAGATTCTGCCGTTTTAATCATTTTATTATTTTCGGGCATTTCATCAATTGTTCTTAAATTATGCAATCGGTCGGCAATTTTTACAAATGCAATTCTTTTATCTTCCGACATTTTTAAAATGAAATGTCTAAAAGTATCTGCTTGTTTTGAACGTCCGGGAACAATTATTTCTTCCGATTTTGTAACTCCCTGAACAATTGTAAGAACTTCTTTTCCAAATTCTCTTTCAATATCTTCATCGGTAAATTCGGTGTCTTCAACAACATCATGAAGTAAAGCGGCAACAACTGTTGTTGAGCCTAAACCCATTTCAAAAGCAATAATTTTTGCAACAGCAAGCGGATGAAGAATATATGGAAGTTTCAAACCGGTTTTCCGAAATTGTTTAATATGTGCTTTTCTTGCAAATTCAAAAGCATATTTAACTTTTTGAAATGATTCCGGCTTTTGAAGTCTTTCTGACGTTTTTATCAAATCATCGAAAGCAGCATCAACTAATGAATCAAAATCGGATTTTATGTTATTCTCGGTATACATTTTATAAAAAAAAAGGTTTATTATAAGTCGGTTTAGTTTTACATATTACGAATAATAATTCAAATATGTTACTTTCAACAATATATATTTTAAATAATTTAAGGTTACAGTGCCTGAATCTGTAAAAATATAAAAGATTTATTCATGCGAAATTATTAAGTTGACAAAATTTTTAACAGTTTTATCTATTCCTTCCGATGTTTTATATTTCAAATAATAAATATATGTTCCTTGCGGAGCATAATTTCCGTTTTTGAATTTTCCGTCCCAACCTGTTTCCGGATTTTTACTTTCAAAAACTAAATTTCCGTTGTAATCGTAAACAGATAAAATATAATCACTTACAAATGCTATATCGGGTTTAAAAGTTCTGTTTTTTTCGATATTACTTTTTGGATTAATTGCATTAGGAAAAAAAACGGCTTCATTTTGATAAAAAATAATTTCGTTTGATGATGCCTTATAATCTGTTGATATTGAAATTACTTTATATTGAAATATTCCTGATGTTTTTTGTGAATTGAATTCTGAATTTAAAATATCCGAAACATCGTCGACAAAAAAAGTATCGGTAATATTTGCAATTAATTCATAATCAAAATCGGAATATTTCCTGTAAACAAGGTAATTATTTGACGGATTTATTGTATTCCAAAAGAAAGAATTTTCTCTGTTTTGCGGATAATTATTTGTCGATTTCAATAAAATGCTTTGAGCTGTATCGGAAAATTTCACCGGAATTTGGCATAAATCTTTTGCTTCGATATAATATTTATAATGCTCTTCAAAATTCACATCAGAATCTAAATAAAATATTGAATTTCCGTTTTCAATTTGCAAATCGGTAATAGAATCGAAGATATTTTCATTATTTTGTTTCCTAAAAAGTGTATATAATCCAATTTCAGAAATTCCTTGAACGGAAAAATATATTTGAAGTTTATTTGAAACGCATAAAATTGAATCTGCTTTTATTTTTTCGGGTAAAACCGGCGAGTTTGTGTATTCGTTCACAATGTTTGAAACAGAAAGAGTTCCGTCATTTTTTTCGGCTTCAATATAAAATTCATAATTTTTATTAAAAGTGATATTTATTTCTGAGGTAGAATCTGAAACTCCGAGAGATTTTATTAAAACGGGAATTCCGCTTTCAACCGAAAATATTTTATATCCGGTAATATTATTTCCCCAAGCTTGGTATTTATTCCAGTTTAAAAATATTTTTCTTTTGCAATAATCGTAATCGCTTTTCAAAAAAATTGTTTTATGCGGATTGCTCATTAAACTGTAAAAAGTATTGCCCGAAACATTTTTGAAAGCAACAATTCTGTAAACTTCAGTTCTTTGATAAGGCACGGCATCGCCGTAAACAACGCTGTTATCTTCAAAACTAAAAACAGAATTATCGTTGATTACCGTAACAGTATTATAAGTATTTGAAACAATTCCCGGATAACTGTAAATCAATCTTTTAATAATAAATCCGTCGATTAAGGAATTATCGTCAACATTCCAACTCACAACAGGTTTTTGGGAAATATTATTTACTGTTACATAATTAATTACAGGAGTTTCAACGATTTGTGAAAATCCTAAAAAAAATATTGAACTTAATATTATAGAAAATATGTATTTCATAAATATTAAAAAATGTAAATATTAATATTATATAACAAAAAAAACGCAAGTTTATTATGCTTGCGTTTGTGATTCTACAGTATTTAGGGGGCGCGTTATTCTTCTAAAGGAATAAGTTCAAAGTCAAGCTCAACCATTTCGTTGTAATCTTCGCCTGCTTCAAGCATATCTTCATCATCTTCTTGATAAAACCATTTAATTTTTACATTATTTCCTTTTTCGGCAATTTCTTCGAGTTTTTGAAGAATCATCATCAAAATTTTTGAAGAAGCTGTGTTATAATACGACATTTTAAACTCAAAAATCATTTCGTCGAGTGGATTTTGTGAATATTCGAGTAACCAATCAAAAACGGGTTGATAAAATTCAACCGGATCTTCAGGACAAGCTCTTCCTGTAATTTGAAATTTTTGGGCTTCTTTATCTAATATAATTCCGGGCAAATAGCCTGATTCTTTAAATTTTATAATCTCCATAAACTAATATTTCAATAGTATTTCAGGTTTTTTTTTAAAAATTGATTATGGCAAAAATAATATTTTTAATTCATTAAATTGAATTTTTATTACATACTTTTGCGACAAATTTTTTAACGTAATATAACATAAATTATTACAATGTTTTTTAAATTGAAATTTACTGAAAAGATAAAAATAATCAAGAATATATTTAGAACCAAACAGCGGAAAACCTTTTTGTTACACTTGGTTTATTCAATAATTGAAGGAATTATTCTCGGCTTTCTTGCTTTAAATGAATTTGTTTTAATAAAAGGTCTCGACGGAAGTAACAATCAAATAGGAATTTTATTTCAATTTGCGGTAATTGTTTTATTATTTTCTGTAATATTTAATGAATTTTTTAAACGTTCTCGTAATAAAAAAAGACTACTTCGATTTGCTGCAATTATAACCAGATTACCGCTGATTTTATTTCTGTTTTTTCCAAAAACACCTAATGCTGCCGATTTATTTTCATATCAATTAATTTTTTTGGTTATATTTTTTATTTTCTATTTGGCAAATCCTATAATTATGCCTGCGATAAATATCTTTTTGAAAAAAAATTATACTCACGAAAATTTCAGCAAATTATATAGCTATGCAACAACAGTTAACAAAATTGTGATGCTTTTTGCAACATTTGCTTTTGGGATAATTCTTGACATAAATCCGAATTCATATATTTATTTTTATCCGTCAATTGCTTTTTTGGGAATTTTATCGGTGTTTATTCTAACAAAAATTGATTTTGAACAATCAAATGAAATAATACCAAAAAACGGGTTTTTTAATTCGATAAAAGATTCTTTTAAAAATATGAATTCAATTATTAAAAAAAATAAGCCTTTCAGAGATTTTGAAACAGGATTTATGTTTTACGGATTTGCTTGGATGCTTGCAGTTGCGGTAATTGCAATTTTTATGAGCAAAAAACTTGATTTGAATTATACGAGTTTAGCTTTTTATAAGAATTCATATAATATTGTATCAATACTTATTACACCGTTTTTTGGAAAATTAATGGGGAAAATCGACCCGCGAAAATTTTCGGTTTATACTTACGCCGCAATGTTAATATATATTTTGTTTATGGGATTAACAGAATATTTTCCGGCAAAATTCGAGTTCATGGGACTCACAATTTATTACTCGCTTATAATTTCGTTTTTTTCTTATGGAATATTTGGTGCAATGATGAGTTTGCTTTGGTATATAGGAACTGCATATTTTTGCGACGATAATCAATCGGCCGATTATCAAGCTATTCATTTGAATTTAACAGGTTTACGAGGTGCATTTATTCCGCTTACAGGAGTTCTGTTATATTCAAAAATCGGTTACAGCGGAATTTTTGGATTAGGTGTATTTTTTCTTTTTATAGCAATTATAGTTAATATTCTATCAATAAAAAAGGAAAATAAAATAATAAGATAATCTAAAAATCTATTTTTTTTTTTAAAACCGCAGTGCAAGTTAAAACCGAAGAAATTGAAACTCCGAGCATTCCGTGAAAATTTACATTTTGCCCTGTTAAAAATAAATTTGATATTTTTGTTGATACCGGAATGTAGGATTCTTCAACATTTTCGCAATTTCTTTCAACTCCGTATATTCCGCCGTTAACAGTTCCGGTATAATCTCTCAAAGTTAACGGGCTTGAAGTGTAATATTTATCAACGGAATTATTAAAGCCCGGAATGTGTTTTTCAACAGAATTGAAAATTTTTTGAGCAATTTCATTTTTAAAAATTCTATAATTTTCGGGTCTTGTTTTGTGATTTGTATTTTCCCATTCTGCAAATTCTTCAAAATCCATTAATGTGAGAATTACGGCTGAGTTTGTATAATCTCCTTCCCTTCCGGACAATGGCGTTGTGAAGAAAAAATTTGAAGGAAAATTTTTGTCGGAACTTTTGAAAAAATCCCAAGAATTTTTTGTGTTACAGAAATATAAATTTGAATCAAAATATTTAAAACTTTTATCTTTAAAAGAAATATAAATAACAAAAGCACCTTTTGTTTGTTTTAAGCTTGAAATTCTGTTAATATATGATTTTTTGAATGCTCCTTTTTCTGCCAAATTTATGGTAATTGCCGGATGAACAGCCGAAATAAAATTATCGGCATAAAAAATATTTCCGTCGAAAGTTTTACACGAAACAATTTTTCCGTCTGCCGAGTTAAGTGCATTAATTTCAGTTCTTTTAAAAATTTTTCCGCCAGATTCAATAATTTTATTTGCAAGAATATCGACAAAATCTGAAGAATTATTAGCAAATTTTTTAGCTCCAAAAATAAACGATGACATAATTACGGCATGAGCATAAATAGAAGAGTTTCCGCCGGAAGTATCATAAAGAAAACTGTTTCCTGCCAAAACATTTTTAAAATCGGAATTATTTGAAATACTGTCCAAATATTCCTTTGTGCCTGTATAATATAGTTTGTTTTCGAAAATATTATTGTAAATATTTTTTGGACTTACATTTTTATATACTTTAACAAGTAAATTTATATAAGTTTCAATAGCTTTATCTTCTGAAGGAAAATTTAATAGAAGAAAATTTTTGAAATTTTTAATTCCGGCGGGAAAATTATATTTTTTTGAATTATAAATAATTGTATCAAATATTCCGTTTTCAAAATCGGTAAAACAATTATCAACATTTACATCAATATATTTCAATAAATTTGAAATAAAACCGCCTTCTTCTGTTGCTCCAAAATAATGCATTCCGGTGTCAAACTTAACTTTTTTTCTGACAAAAGATTGAAGATTTCCGCCTAAAATATGATGTTTTTCAAAAACAGCAACCTTCATAGAATTTTTACTTAAAATTAATGCCGAAATTAATCCTCCTATTCCGGAGCCGATAATTACTGCATCAAATTTTTTATTGTCAGATATATTCATTTGATTAAAAATAGTTCTTTGTAAATAAAATACAAATTTATAAATTCGTGCAATATTTAAACATAAAATATCCGCCAAAAATGATTTATGAGCATAAAACGGATTATAGCTTATTGAAAAAAGAATTCGACAAATTTGTTAAAAACAATTCTGAGAATTTTAGAACATCAAGAAACGCCGAAAAAGTTGTTACTGCTTTTGATTTTGCAACAAAAGCACTTACTAATATGTATAGATTTCAGGGAAAACCATACATATTATATAATCTTGAAATTGCAAAAATTGTAGTTCAGGAAATCGGATTAGGAGCAAAATCGGCAATTGCGGCATTATTATATGATGTTTCCGAAAAAACCGAATATTCTTTGGAAGATATTAACAGACATTTTGGCGAAAAAATAAGTGTTATTGTTGAAGGATTAACAAAGATAAAAAAAGCTGAATTCTATGATAACGATTCGGAAGCAACTATTTTCAGACAAATTCTTTTTACTGTATCGGAAGATATAAGAGTTTTGTTTGTGAAAATTGCGGCAAAATTGAACGACTTAAGAAACCTGGAAAATATTATTCCCCAAAAAAAATCAAAACTTGTTAGCGAAGCAATAAATATTTATGTGCCTCTTTCCCATCGTTTAGGTCTTTACGATATAAAATCGGAAATGGAAGATATTTGCTTGAAATACAATAATCCGATGGTTTATGACCAATTAAAAGATAAATTAAAAAGTTCGGAAAGAGAAAGAATGCAATTTATCAACAGAACAATTTTGCCGATAAAAGAAATTCTCGACAAACATAATATTGATTACAAAATAGAAAGCAGATCAAAATCAATTTCTTCAATTTGGAAAAAAATGCAAACAAAAAAAGTTTCTCTCGAAGAAGTTTACGATTTGTTTGCACTTAGAATAATTTTTAATGAAAAAAACGACGAAAAATTTGAAGCACTTTATATCGGTTCATTAATTTCGAGTATTTATCCGGAGAAAAAAGACAGAACAAGAAACTGGCTCGACAGCGGAAAAGACACAGGTTACCGAGCTTTACACTTAACAGTAATGAGCCACGACGGCAAATGGGTTGAAATTCAAATTCGTTCTACAAACATGCACGAAGCCGCAGAACACGGTTTTGCTTCACATTGGAAATACAAAGGAATTAAAGATAAAAAAACTCAATTCGACGAAAAAGTAAATGAAATTATTGAACTTTTTAGCGAAAATAAAGTAACTGCGGAAGATTTTCTCGACAAAATAAAATTAAATCTTCTCACAACAGAAATATATGTTTACACACCAAAAGGAAAAATTGTTGACTTACCAATACATTCCACAGCATTAGATTTTGCATTTAAAATACACACTAACATTGCGTTAAAAGCAATATCTGCAAAAATAAACAGTCAACTTGCTTCGCTTGATACTGTTTTACTCAACGGCGACCAAGTTGAAATTATTACAGCACAAAATCAAACACCGCAAAAAAAATGGATTGATTTTGTTACAACTCACAAAGCCCAAATAACTCTAAAAAATATTTTTAAAGAAGAAAGAAAACTTAGCATTGATAAGGGAAAACAAATTACGGAATATCTTCTTTCAATCGACGATGAAAATTTGTTGCATGAATCTGTAGAAAAGCTTTACAAAGGATTTAAACTAAAAAATAAAGAAGAATTTTTTTATCAAATTGGAGAAAACAAAATCAGTAATACAGAAATTATCGACAAATTTGAAGAATGTTGTCCGGCCAGAAAAACAAAGTTTTGGAAAATAAAAAGTCCGCGAACAAAAATTAAAGCAGATTCAACAAAGTTAGACAAATTACTATACGATTCATATCAAATTGCAAACTGCTGCAATCCGTCGCCCGGAGAAAAAGTGATTGCAATTAACGAAGGTGAATTAAATAAAGTTATAATTCACAAAGAAGATTGCCCAACCGTAATTGTTGAACAAAGCAAAGGAAAAGTTGCAATTCCGGTTAAATGGACTTCATACACAGCACTTTCCGTTTTGAGAGAATATTATATGGTTGGAAGAGATAAAAAAGGAATTCTTAATAAAATTACATCAGTTATAGCCCAAGATTTATCGGCAAATATAAGAACTTTAACTCTCGAAACCGGAAATAAAATATTCAAATTAAGAATGACATTATTTTTAAAAGATACAAAATCATCATTAAAACTATTGGAAAAAATAAAAAAAATTGAAGAAATAACTGAAATAACAATGAAATAAATATCTTAATTAAAATAATTCTAAATAAGTTTTGTTAAAAAACTAATTTTTATTTAATTTAGCAACAACCTCAATATAAAAAAGAATGTCATCAACATCAATAAAAGATACTGTAAAACAAATATTTACGGAATATTTAGAAGGTAAAGGTCATAGGAAAACTCCTGAGAGATACGCAATTTTAGATGAAATATACTCGCGAGAAGGACATTTTGATGTTGAATCTTTGTATATTTTCATGAAAAATAAAAATTATCGTGTAAGCAGAGCAACATTATATAATACAATTGAACTTTTGCTCGACAGTAATTTAGTAATAAAACATCAGTTTGGAAGAAATATAGCACAATTCGAACGCTCATTTAAATACAAACAACACGACCATCTTGTTTGTAAAACATGCGGCAAAGTTATAGAATTTTGCGACCCGCGAGTTCAACAAATTCAAACAACAATAAGCAAGTTAATGAATTTTAATATTGATTATCATTCGCTTTATTTCTACGGTATTTGCTCGGAATGCGCAAACAAATAAATTCTTTAAAAGGAATAAAAATTATAAATTTGCATTATGTTGACAAAAATTTTATTGTCAACATTTTTTTTGAAATATCAATAAACATACTTATATTAGAATTATTAAAGAATTAGGAAAAAATACAGCAAAATGATGAAAATAGATGTGCTTTTAGGTTTACAATGGGGTGATGAAGGAAAAGGCAAAGTAGTTGACGTTCTTAGCCCAAATTACGATATTGTAGCCAGATTTCAAGGCGGACCAAATGCAGGACATACTTTAATATTTAATGAAAAAAAATATGTATTGCATTTAATTCCTTCGGGAATTTTTCGAGAAAAAACAATAAATGTTATAGGAAACGGAGTTGTTCTTGATCCTGCAATTTTTAAAGAAGAAGTAATAAATCTTGAAAAAGAAGGATTAAATCTTCATAAAAATCTATATATATCAAAAAAAACACACCTTATTATTCCCACGCACAGAATACTTGACGCATATAACGAAAAACAAAAAGCCGAAAAAAAAATAGGTTCTACATTAAAAGGAATAGGACCCGCATACACCGATAAAATTAGCAGAAACGGACTAAGAGTAGGCGATTTGAATTGCTCAAATTTTATGGAAAAATATGAAACTCTTAAAAAATCACATCTTTCAAAAATTGATAACTACGAATACAAAGCAGAACTCGAAAAATATGAAAAAGAATGGTTTTCGGGAATAGAAAAATTAAAAGAATTTACATTTATCGACGGCGAAAAATTCTTTAACGATGCACTTAAAAACAACAAAAAAATATTAGCCGAAGGAGCCCAAGGAACACTTTTGGATATTGATTTCGGAACATATCCATTTGTAACTTCATCGTCAACAACAACTGCCGGAGTTTGCACCGGACTTGGAGTTTCACCTGCAAAAATCGGAGAAGTTTTCGGAATATTTAAATCATACACAACACGCGTAGGAAGCGGACCGTTTCCGACAGAATTATTTGATGAAGACGGCGAAAACTTACAAAAATTCGGATTTGAATTTGGAGCAACAACAGGAAGAAAAAGACGTTGCGGTTGGCTTGATTTAACAGCTTTAAAATATTCGGCAGAAATAAACGGCGTTACACAATTTGTAATGACAAAAGCCGATGTGCTGAGTAATTTTAACAAAATAAAAGTATCAGAATCTTACACAAAAAACGGCGAAATTTTTGATTATATTCCTTATGAATTCAACGACGATTTGAAACCAAACTATAAAGAATTCAAATGCTGGAAAAAAAATCTTACAGAATGCAAAGACTATAATAGTTTTCCGACAGAATTAAAAGAATATATTTTATACATTGAAAAAGAAACAGGAATTCCGGTTAAAATAATTTCGACAGGAGCCGATAGAAATGATATAGTTAAACAATGAGATTTTTAAATAAAATATTAATAATTTTTATTCTGATAATTATAAACATTAATTACAGCACTATTTTTGCCCAAAAAACAAAACAAGACAGTTTATATAAATTACTTCAACACAAAAAACTTGTTGACACAAGCAAAGTTGAATTATTTCTGCAATTATCACTCACTTATAAAAAGAAAAACTACACAGATGCAATTATTTATGCAGATTCGGCTTATGTAATTTCAAAAAAAATAAATTGGGAAAAAGGAAAAATGCTTTATTGGATTGCTTACGGCGACATTTCCAAAGAAAATTCATATACTTCAAACGCAATAAAATTTTATAAATATGCGATAAGCATTGCCGAAGAGAATAAATTTGACGATTACATTCCGTTGGTGTATAATAAAATTGGCGTAATTTTAAGAAAAACAGATAATTACCCCGAAGCAATAAAATACCACTTAGAAGCTATAAAAACTGCAGAAAAATATAAAAATTACGAAAGCGAATTATATGCCATAAACGGAATAGGCAATTGTTATTTCATGCTAAACAATTTGAATGAAGCTGAAATATATTTTACAAAAGCATTAAAATTAGCCGAAAAACAATCAAACAAAAAAAGTTTGGCAATAAATTATAATAATCTCGGAGAAGTTTTATCAAGAAAAAATGAATTTGAAAAAGCAGAAAAATACTTGGCTAAATCATTAAAATTAAATCTCGATTTGAATGATAACGACGGCATTGCAATTTGTAATTCAAGTTTGGGAAATCTGTTTTATAATCAGGAATTATTTTATCAATCACTTCATTACTACATAAAAAGCTTAAATATCGAAATAAAATTAAAAAATGATATTCAAATAGCTCAATCATATATAAATTTGGGAAAAACATATATAAAACTCGAAAATTATAAATTAGCAGAAGAATGTCTTGTGAAAGGATTAAATATTTCACAAAAGATTGATTCTAAATCTAATAAAAAAGATGCATATTTCTATTTTAAAGAACTTTATAATCTGAAGAAAGATTATAAAACATCACTCTCCTATCTTGAAAAATATATTGTGATAAAAGACAGTTTAGCAAATGTAGAAATACAAACAAATGTTATGTCTATTCAAGTTGAACACGATATAAATCAACAAAAAAGCAAAGTTGCAATGCTTGAACAAGAAAAGAAATACAGAAAACAAAAAAATATAAAAAACTCATTTTTAACAATAGTCGGTATAATATCATTATTTGGATTAATTATAACATTAATTTATTACAGAAGAAACAAAGAAAGAAAAAAAGTCAACATTGAATTATCAAAATTATTGGCCGAAAAAGAAATTCTAATCGCCGAAATTCATCATCGCGTCAAAAATAATTTGGCAATAATTTCCGGCTTACTTGAACTTCAATCACAAAAATTTCAGAACAAAGAAATAGTTGACGCCTTGACAGATACTAAATTAAGAATTCATACATTTTCAAAAATTCACGAAACAGCATATCATATCGAGAAACATTCTCTCATAAATTTTGAGGAATTTATAAAAGAATATGCAGAAAATTTTTATTTTTTAAAAAATAATAATAATATTGAACTTCAAATTTCGGCAGAAAAAACGAAACTAAATTTAAACACTGCTGTATCTTTAGGCTTGATATTTAACGAGATACTTTCAAATGCAGTAAAACATGCTTTTCCTAATTTTGGAAAAGGAATTATTAAAGTTGAGTTATTCCACGAAAATGAAATTATTTTTTTAAAAGTAGACGATAACGGAATAGGATTACAAGAAATCCCAAAGTTAGAAGATTCACACACTCCGGGATTAATGATTGTTTCAATTTACGCAAAACAAATAAAAGCTAAAATATTAATCGAAAATAAAAAAGGAACATCATATACAATAAGTTTTATTCCTTCTAAAATGAAAACTTGGTAAAAAATTGAATACAAATAAAAATAACTCAATCACTGCTTTAGAAAATATGTTAGATATTTTAATTGTTGAAGATGAATTTCTTCTCGCACTTCTTAATCAGCAAATTGTAGAGAATGCCGGATACAATGTAGTAGGCTCTGTTACAAAAGGAGAAGATGCGATTGAATTTATCAGAGCAAATAAATGCGATTTAATATTAATGGATATTTTTTTGGAAGGAGACACAGACGGAATTACAGCTGTTGAACATATCAGAAAATTTTCTAAAGTTCCGGTAATTTACGTAACCGGCAATTCCGACCCAAAAGCAAAAGAAAGAGCAGCAAAAACAAAATTTTCTTCTTTCTTGGTAAAACCTGTTTTGCCCAACGACCTTATAAAAGCAATAGAATTAATATAAAAAAGAGACTTTCAACATGTCTCTTTTTTTTTCTTTAAAACGATTTTACCAAAATATTTCAAAAAATTTTCCGATTAATTTCTAAAAATTGGAATTATTTATTCTGTTATCTATAAATTTTTGCGGTTTACGGGCACTTTCCGGAAATAATATTTTGTTTATTTCTTGCGGATGTCTGAATAAAATTTTTGGTGCAACTCTTAACTTTGCTCTAAAATGGTCTTTGATTTCTTTTTCAAAATTTATTGGAATTTCATCTGAACCTATATAAATAAGAATTTCATCTGTTCCAATTTCGTTTGTAAAAACTTCTACAACATAATTTTTAACACCTTCGATATTATCCAAAATATCATATAAAGCGGGCGGATAAAGTGTAGTTCCTTTGAACTTTATCATTTGTTTTTTTCTTCCTATAATTGAACCAAGCCTGATAGTATTTCTTCCGCAACTACATTTTTCTGAATAATGAGCCATGATATCGCCGGTTTTAAAACGCAACAAAGGCATTCCTTCAACACCGAGAGTTGTAACGGTTAATTCGCCAACTTCACCTTCTGAAACCGGATTATTATTTTCGTCTAAAAATTCAATAATTATTAGTTCCGGGTGATGATGTCCGCCGTTTCCGGCTTCACATTCGGTAAATGCCGACGACATTTCTGTTGATGCATAAGTTGAAAACAATTTAACATTTGGCCACTTTTCCTTTATTTTCTTTCCGAGAGTATTTAAACTAAAATCTGTATTTCTAATCGGTTCGCCAATACAAACAGCTTTATTTAAGTGTGAATTTCTATAATTAATAGAATTTTTTTCGGCAAAATCAATTAATTTAATCATAAATGAAGGAACTGTAACAAAAGTTGTCGGATTAATTCTGTTGATTGTATCCCATTGAAGTTCAGGAATTCCGCCGCCAACACGAATTATGCCGGCGCCAAGTTCTCTTGCGCCCAAATAATAAGCCAAACCGGCCATAAATCTTTTATCTATTGTAACCATTTGCTGTATAATATCTTCAGAAGTTATTCCGGCACAAGCAAACGAAATACTTTCGTTATATGAAAGTCTTTTTAAATCGTTTTCGGTTAAAACAAAAGTTACAGGATCGCCCAAAGTGCCCGATGTTGTTATATAATCGATGATTTTTGTTTTGGAAACACAAATAAAATCGGAATTATATTTTTGTAAATCTTCTTTAGTTGTTGGAGGTATTTGTTGTAAATCTTCAATTGTTCTAATATTTTTGTAATCTATATTATTAGATTTGAATAATTCTTTATAAAATTTTGAATTATTATTAACATAATCAATTAAATCAACAAGTTTTTTTTCTTGAAATAACTTTATTTCTTCTTTTGATTTTAATTCAATATCGGGAATTTTCATCTGTTTCTTTTTTAAAAAACCCAAATTTATGAATTTTGAACAGAAGAATAAAAATAAAACAAAGAAATATTATTTCACTAAGGTTACACTTCCTGCTTGAACAAAAGGTTCATCATTTTCATACATACCGGAAACTTTCCATACATAAACATCTTGTGCAACAGGAGAACCTTGAAAAGTTCCGTCCCATGTTTGGTTTATATCTGTAGTAAAAAAAACGAGTTCCGAGCCTCTGTTAAAAATTTTTAATTCATATTTTTTAACAGATTCATAAACTGTCGGACCAAAAACATCATTTTTTCCGTTACCGTTTGGCGAAAAAGCATTTGGAAAAAGTAATCGTCCGTAAGGTATAACATGAACGGTTGTGCTTCTTGTTAAAGAATCAATACAAAGGTTTTCGGAAGTTACATAAAGCGTGATTGGATAATCGCCGGATTGTTGATAAAAATGAACCGGTTCTTCTAAAGTTGAAGATTCTCCGTCGCCAAAAGTCCAAAAGTATGTTGAATTATTTTCGGAATAATTATAACAATGTATTGGTTGTTTTTGTGCCATAACAGTATCGGGCGAAACATTAAATTCAACAAGAGGTGAAGCCCAAACATGAACAATTGTATCGGCAATATCGGAAGTTCCGCAATAACCGAAAACTTTTAAATTGATATTATAAACTCCCGGAATTTCATAAAAATGCGACGGATTTTGATCGGTAGAAGTTGATCCGTCATCAAAAGTCCATAAAAATGAATTTGCATAAAGAGATTCGTCGGTAATATTGAGCGTAACAGGCGTACAACCGTTAATATTATCAACATCAAAAATTGCAACAGGCTGATGTGCTTGTATTTTAAAATAATTAAACACAGTGTCCGAACACCAATTATTGTCGGCACTTAAATTTATTTTATAAACACCGCATGTATCATAAGTATGAGTTCCGGGAAATTCGGCTGTTGAGAAATTTCCGTCGCCAAAATCCCAATAATAATTTGTATATCCTGCAATACTTGTGTTTGTAAAATTTGCAGTTGCGTCAGGAAAATAAGTAGAATCCGGAATTACATCAAAACTTAAAGCAGGTTGAGGATAAATTCTAATTGTCATATTTGCCGTATCAATACAACCTGTTGATGAACGTGAATATGCTGTAACAATATAATCAACAGGATTTAAAGTAAAATTTGTGTAAGTATGATTTGGGACATTTGTTGTAGAAGTTGTTCCGTCTCCGAATTTCCATAAATAAGTTACACCGCCGGCTAATCTTTCAAATTGAACGTCTAAAGGACTACAACCTTCATCAACATCAACAGTAAAATCGGAAGTAGATTGCGGTGAACCGATTACAATCGGAGAAGAAGTAACAACGCAATTTCTGCTGTCTTTTAAATATGGAGTATAAGTTCCGGGAATTAAACCCGAGACAATTAAATATACTTGATAATTAATTCCGTCTACAGAATATTGATAATCCGGAGTTCCTCCTGCGGCAAAAATCTCAATACTTCCGTCGCCAAAGTTTATACAACTTTCATCATTTGCTTCAATTCCGGTAATTACAAGCTGAGTTGGTTCGTATATAGAAATTGTATTATCACCGGCAACACAATTATTTTCATCTTTCAATTTCAGTTTATAAATTCCTGCTGCAAGTCCGCTAAATAATCCGGTTGTATTAGGAAAAGTTAATGCGTTATCAATAGAAAAACTTATTACGCCTGTTCCGCCGGTTCCGGTAAATGAAATTGTTCCGTCTGTTAATCCGAAACAAGTAATATCGGTTTTTGCAAGTGTTGTGATTTTTAGTTGTGCGGGTTGAGTTATTTCAATAGGAGTATTCCAAACGGCTACACAAGTATTATTATCAACAACTCTTACATAATAAGTTCCTTCGTCAAGAGAAGTAAAATTTGTATTTGTAAAATATGAACTACCGTTGTCGATAGAATATCTGACAGTTGGAGTTCCGCCTATTGAAGTTATAGAAATAGAACCGTCTTTATCTCCATAACAATCTGTAATGCTATTATAAGTAACATCTTGAATTATAAGTTCGTCAGGTTGTGTAATTGTAATTAAATCGCCAATCTTAACACATCCGTAATTGTCTTTAACATAAGTTTGATAACTTCCGGGAGTTAATCCGGCAAAATATGTTGAATACACAAATGTAGCTCCGCCGTTAACAGAAAAACTGTAGGGAGTTTGTCCGCCTGTTGCAGCTAATGTAATTTTACCGTCGTTGCTGTTGAAACAAGTTGAATTTACAACAAATGAAGTTGTAGGAATTAATTCTTGAGGTTCAGTAATAACATAAGTTGAGCCAAAATCAATACAACCGTTATCATCTCTAACGGCTAAAGTATATGTTCCTGCAACAAGTCCGGTAAAATATCCGGAATTAGGAAAATATGTTAAACCGCCGTCAACTGAATATTCTAAAGGTTCAGTTCCTCCGGTTGAATTTATAGTAATTGTTCCGGTTGCAGCTCCTTTACAATCGTGAATATCAGTTTTTATTTCATTTGAGATATAAAGTTCTGCAGGTTGAGTAAGTGTAACATTTCCACCGGAAATAACACAATCATGTGCATCTTTAACCATAATCCAGTATGTTCCAGCATTTAATCCGGTGTAGTTATTATTTGTTGAATAATTTGCACCGCCGTCTATTGAATAATAAATTTGAGGAGTTCCTCCTGAAACAATAATTTCAATTTCGCCGTTTGTTCCGCCATGACATGAACTAACCGGTAAATAATTGACTGCATCAATTACTAAAGCAGGCGGTTCGGAGAGAATAAAATCCGAGCCGGATATTACGCAACCGTTAGCGTCTTTAACTCTTACCGAGTAATTAATTCCGGCAGAAAGTTCTGTTAAAACATTTAATAAAAAGTAATTTGTTCCCGAATTTGCAGAATATTGAAGTGTTCCGGTTCCTCCGGAAGCCATAATTGAAACTTGTCCGTCGGTTCCTCCGTTACAAAGCGGCTCTGAAAAAGTTTCATCGGAAATTGTTATTTGTGTGGGTTGAGAAATATAAATTTGAGTTGGAAAAGTTTCAGAACAAGAATGAGAATCTTTTACAACTATTGTATAAAAACCTTCGGAAAGCCCGGTTATAGTATTCAGAAATGAAAATGTTGCACCGTTATCGGCTGAATATTCCAAAGCGGGAGTTCCTCCGTTTGCAGAAATTGAAACAGTTCCGTTATTTCCGCCAAAACAAGTATTAACATTTGTTTTATCAACCTTAAATATTTGAAGTTTTACAGGTTGATTAATAAAATGAGAACTACCAATTTTTTCGCAGTTTTCACTGTCTTTAACTCTTACAGAATATGAACCGTAAACTAAACCGTTGAATATATTAGAAGCTTGATATGTAACACCGTCGTCAATAGAATATTCAATTGCAGGAGTTCCGCCGCTTGCAGTAATAATTATTTGACCTGTTGCATCTCCAAAGCAAGTTAAAACATCTGTTTTTGTTTCCGAATCAATCTTAAGTAATGGCGGTTGAGCAATTGATAATGTGCTTCCTATAACAGAACATAAATTTTGGTCTCGCACAACAACGTTATAAGTTCCGAGATATAAACCGTTGAAAACATTTACAGTTTGAAAATAATTTCCGCCGTCTATCGAATATTGTAATTGTCCGGTTCCGCCGCTTGCAGTAATTGTAATAGTTCCGGTATTATCGCCGTAACAAGTATTTACATCTGTTGAAACTTCGGAATCAATAATTACTTGCGGAGGCTCTGTTAATGTTATTGAACTGCCTATAGTTATACAATTATTTATGTCTTTTATTGCAATATTATATGTTCCGGGAAGTAATGCTGAAAAATAATGTCCGGGAAAATAATTTGTTCCTCCGTTTATTGAATATGAAATTGTTGAAGTTCCTCCGGCAGCCGTAATATCAATTACTCCGTTGTTTGCACCGTAACAACCTTGAATATTAGTGTAACCTTCGTTTGCAATTTCCAATTCTAAAGGTTGATTTATTGAAATTGATGAACCTGCTTTTTCGCAACCGTTGGAATCTCTCACATAAATATTGTAACTGTTTGAAGGTAAATTAATAAAATTGCCGCCGTTATTAAAATAATTTGTTCCGCCGTCGTCGGAATATTCAAAAACTGAAGTTCCACCGGAAGCAGTAATTGTAATTGTTCCGTTTGCATCTCCGTAACAGCCGGTTACATCTGTTTTGGATATATTATTTATAAATATTTGTGGTCTATCATTAATAAAAGCAAAATCGGAAGTAACGGCACCAAGATTATCTTTAACAATAATTGTGTAGCCGCCTGCAACAAGATTTGTAAAACTGTTTGAAGCTTGATAAACAGTTCCGCCGTCAACTGAATATTGATAAGGTAAAAATCCTCCTGATGCGCTAATTGTAATTGTTCCTTCGGCTGCACCGTAGCAAGTCAGAATATCCGTTTTTGTAACTAAATCAATAGTTAAAGAATTTGGTTTTGAAGTGCTGTCAACTATCTGAATATTAGCTGATATAAGATTATTTCCTAAAAATAAGAATATATTGAATAAAAGAATTTTTATATTGAAATTCATTCCGTATAAGATTTTAATTTATAATTTCAAGACTTGGAAATATACGAAATTGTTGCATACTTTTTTTGTGTAAAACATAATATTTTTAATGAAAATTGCTTTTGGGCAAATTTCTTTTTAAAAAAATGAGTTAAGTTTTCCTAAAAACCTTAAATATTTCGCTTCAAAATATAAATTTGATTTGATGTTAACACAGTGTTGTCGATTGTTTCAACAATAAAATTATTTTCTTCGGCAATTTTTTTTATTTGCGAAAAAGATGTAAAATGTAACTTGTCGAAATTTGTTTTATTGAATTTTAAAAATTTTGTTGAAAAATATTCTGTAACCAAAGTTCCTTTATGCTTCTTTTTCATTTCTGAATTTCCATCGCGAATAATAAGTTTTCCTCCCGAATTTAATTTTGATAAACATTTTGAAATCAATGTTTTTTGTTCTTCAAAAGGCATATAATGCAAAACATCATTTATTATAAAAACATCAGAATTTTGAAATTCAAAATTGATAACGTCAACACATTTAAAATTAACATTTTCGTTTTTAGAGATATTATTTTGGGCAGTAAGTATTTTATTGGAATCATAATCTAAACCCAAAATTTTTCTTTCAGGCGAAACAAAATTTAACATATATGCAAGAAAACCGTATCCGCAACCAATATCGGTAATTATTCCTTTTTTGGGAACAAGTTTATCAAAAACTCTGTAATTATCTTCGAGTCTGATTTTTACGCGAAAATAATTTTCGAGAATCGGTGTTTTGTAAATGTAATTTGAAATAAGTTTTTTCTTATAAAAATCTACATTTTCATATTTTTCACGTATTAATTTATATTCCTTAATAATTAATTGTCTGAAATTTTTCGCTTGTTCTTTATTGTCGATTCCAAAATCAGAAAGTTTTTTTCTATCAAGAATATTCACTCCAATTTGACCGCTTTTTAAAAACGGTTCGCCTTTTGGAACAGAATTTCCGGTTCCGTGAATAATTATTGGTAAAATATCGGCATTAAGTTTTTCGGCAATATAAAAAGCTCCTTTATGAAATCGTTTTATTTCAAGGTTTTCGCTTCTTGTTCCTTCCGGATAAACCAAAATTGAATATCCTTCATTAAATTTTTCTTGCAAATGCGGAATAAGTTCTTCAATTCCCTTAGAAACAGGATAAAACTCGGCAAATTTTACAATTTTTCCGTAAAAAATATTATTTTGAACCCAATCGTTTGTGAGAACAATAATTTTTGGAGAAAGCATCAAAATAAGCGGAATATCAATATGTGCTTGATGATTTGCAATAATTACGGCAGGTTTTTTAAAAGTTTCTTTATAGGGATTATTTATAAATTTTTTAACATTAAAAGGAATGTAAACAATTGCATGCCACAAATATAGAAGCCAATATCTGAAAACAATTTTCTTATATTTTAGTTTGAAAGGCAATAATTGTAAAATCAGCCAAAAAACAACTGTAATTAGTGAACCTAAAGCAAAAATTAAGAATATCAATATACTGAAAAATAAGTCTTTAAACACTACAGGTTGAGTTCTTAATTTTCCTTGTTGCTTTATTAAAAAATTAAAAAGTAACGGAAGCAAAGTGTACACAAGAAATATTGTGGAAATTATTCCTACAACCGATAAAAAAGCTATTGACTTTAAAGCAGGATGTTTTGCAAAAATCAATACGCCAATTCCTGCAATTGTGGTAATTCCGGAAAGTAAAACAGATGTTTTGTAAGAATTTATATTTGGGGTTCCATAACGATATTTCTGTAGTAATCCGTTTACAATAAAAATGCTGTAATCTATTCCCAAACCAAAAATAAATGTTGAAATTATTATATTGAAAATCGTAAACTTTTGTCCAAAAATATTCATAATTGCCAAAGTCCAAATCCAACTCAAAAACATTGGAAGATAAGTTATTACTGTAAGTTCTATTCTTCCAAAATACAATAAAAGAATAACAAAAACCGCAATTGAAGAAATAATTATAAGTAAATTAAAATCTTTTTTAAGAACAGTAATTATTTTATTTGTTAAATATGTTTTATCAACAATTACAATGTTTTTTTGATTTTTTAAAGCGTTAAAAACTTTTTCATTTGCCGATTTTTTGAGTTTTATAAGAGTTACCGATGTTGTAATATCTTTATTTTCTGTTAATAATTCATTTAAAAATATTTCTTTAAGATTTTTTTTGTCTTCGGAATTCATTAAAGATTTGTCTTCATCTAAAAATTTAAAAAATTTCTCAAAAGCCGTTTCATTAAAACCGAATTCGGCTCCATATTTTATAAGATTTTCTTTTAAATTGATAATTTTTTCCGGTGTCCAAAACGTTTTCCATTTTTTTAGTCTGATATTTTGTAAACTGTCGGAAATCAAAACCGGATTCACATTGCTGAACGAATTTATAACGTTCCGGGATTTTAAACTGTCGATAATTCCTGATATTTTTTCGTTATGTTTTAAAGCTTCTTCAGTATTTTTGCCTGTTGCCGTAACATACATCGATCTTAAAGCAATATTTCCCGATTTATTAAGATTTTTTTCGGCAAGTTTTAGTTCATCGCTCATGTAATTCATTTTATCCATATCGGCATCAAATTCTGCTTTTCCTACAAAAAAGAGACTGAAAATTGTAGCAATAACACCAAAAGCAACAATGTATTTGTTTTTATGAAACTTATATACCGTAAACTTTTCAATAATATTTGATTTTAATTCTTTTTCGGTTCTTTCTTTGTAAAAATGAGGCAAAACAATTAAAGCAAAAATTGAAGAAGCAAAAACGCTTATTCCGGCAAAAAGTCCTAAATCGTGCAATGCTCCGGAACTTACAAATAATAAACATAAAAATGCAGATGCTGTTGTAATACTGCTCATTAACACCGAGCCGGTAATGTCAGAAAATATTTTGGACGAATTGTTGGTTTTTCTGAAATGTGTAAAAATATGAAGCGAATAATCAATAGAAATTCCAACCAAAACAGAGCCAATTCCCAACGAAACGCCCGATACTTTTCCGCTTATGAAATAAATTGCGGCAATTGCAACAACGGCACCAAAAATTACCGGAAGAAAAATTATAAAAAAAATATCTATTCTTTTGTAGAAAAAACTAATAAATGCAAATAGAAATATCATTGCAATTGTAACTGTCAATAATATATCGGATTTAATTTGTTTAGCATTTCCGCCGGCAACCACAGGTGCGCCAAATATTTGCACTTCAATTTCCGGAAATAATTTTTTATTTTCATTCAACACATTTTTTATTTCATCAATAAGTTTATTATTGTCAGATGTTTGCGATGAAGTAAAATTTGAATTAACAAAAACAAACAAATTTTTTTTGTCTTTTGTAAAAATATGGTCGGAATAAATTTCAAAATTATCGTCGAATTGAAGAGATTTGAGTCTTTTCAGAGCAATCGGCGTAATACTTAAAGGGTCGCGAGTGATGAATTTTTTGGAAACCATTCCGGCAGGAGAAATCAAATTTTGAAAATCTGCTTCAATAGTTTTTTTAAGCAAACTGTCGGAAAGTAACGAATCTATTCGTAAATAATCGTTGTCGGTTAAGTAAATCGGTAAATTTCTATAATAAATATCGTAAACTTTCTCTTGCAAATCGGGTTTAACAGTTGAACGAATTTCTTGAATTTTGCCTTTGCAATTTTTTGATATTTGATTTGAAATTGTATCGGCAAATAAAATAAGTATCTCTGTATTTTCACTTTGTGTTGTATCTTTCAAAAAAATATTAAGAATAATTTTATCGTTCATCTTAATATTTTTACTCACATAAGTAAATTCATCAAGTTCTTTATCAGTGGGAATCATATCCGAAATATCTTCGGTGAATTTTAATTTTGAGATAAAAAAAAGCGAAAAACCTAATATCAATATTAAAATTGATGCTAAAAGAATTTTACGGGTTTTAAAAAAATTATATATCGAATTAAACACTTTTTTAGATTTTTAGATTATAGACTTTAAACAAAAGATATTAGAAAATAAATAATACTTTAACTTTGCAAAAGTTCTAAAACTATTGCAAAGTTTAGCACAAATAAAAATAATTGAATTAGGCACTTTGTATAGATTTTAGACAAAAGTCAGAAAAAATTAGATTTTTACTTCCGCAGGTTTTAAGTTTTTTCTGAAAATACTTATAATAAAAAAGCTGATAAAAGTTGCTATAATTCCTGCAATTGTAGCCAAAACGAAACTTCCGATAATATATTGAATTACATCTTGTTTAATCATTGCAAAATCAATTTCATTTTTAAAATGAAGAAGCGAAACATCATTTCCCAAAATCAAAGCTCCGGTGTAATAACTTCCAAATAAAATCAGCGGAATCATTGGCGGAATACTTATTTGAGCTGCAAGTCCCACGATTGGTTTATTTAGTTTGAAAACGTGTGCAAGACCTAAAGCTGTAAGCAATTGCCAGCCCCAAACCGGAACAATTCCCATAAAAATACCGAAACCCACGGCAACTGCAAGTCGCAAATTTGAATCGGAACTCGATAAAATATGTTCTTTTAAAAATCCTTTAACTGTTTTTCGTTTCATTGTGTGATATGCAACAGCCGGAAGTCCGTATAAAACGGCAATTAAAACCAAAGCTGTATTCAAAAGGCTTATTCTGAAAAAATCTTTTCCGGGTTTAAAATGCGAAATTCTGTCTTCGGCATTCGGATAAAAAACATTAACGGGAACATTTTTAATTTCAATTCCACGCCAAACAGCACGAACCAAAACTTCAATTTCAAACTCATAACGGTTTGTAAAATAAAATCTTTTATTGATTTTTTTAACCGGATAAAGTCTGTAACCGGATTGTGAATCGGGAATTTTAATAAATGTTTCGGCTCTGAACCAAAAATTGGAAAATTTATTGGCAAATGAACTTCCGCCGGCTTGGTTTTGACCTTCCATTTTTCGTGCTCCGATAATTATTGTTCCCGGATTTTTTTCTGCTTCTTGAAGAAATAAAATCAAATCTTCCGGATAATGTTGTCCGTCGGAATCAATAGTAATTGCATTTTCAAATCCTTCTTTTTCTGCAAGCTTTAAACCTTTTTTAATAGCATAACCTTTTCCTCTGTTTTTTTTGTAGGAAATTATTTTTATTGAAGTGAATTTTGCCAATATTTCTTCTGTCGCATCTGTTGATCCGTCGTTTACAACAATAAGGAACGAACAATATTCCAAAATGCCCGAAACAACTTTTTCAAGAGCTTTTTCATTATTGTAAGTCGGTAATATTACGCACGATTTTGAGCTCTCAAAAAAATTATCGTATTTTGGCATCTTAAAATTTTAAAATTTCAATTAATTTTGCAAAACTAATAAATGTTTGCGAATTGTTATGAAAAAAATTAAACTTAACATTATAATATTACAAACCTGACAGGTTTCAAATATTTAAAAGTGAAATATATCAATTTCGAAATATAAAGAAATAGAAAACCTGTCAGGTTTAACACATAAATAAATGAAAACAACAGATATTAATATAAAACCAAAAAATAGATTTTTCCGAAAAATTATTAAATACTTCTTTTTAAGTTTATTAATACTTACAATCGGGTTTTTTATTTATTTTTTTCAGGCAATAAAAATGCCGCCTCCAAAAATTAGCAATATTTCTTCTCTTAAAGAAAAAAGAGAAACTTTGGGCGAAAATTTCTACGGAATAAAAAATAACAGATTACGAAAAAACCAACACGGACTTTGGGAACTCTATGTTGAAGGAAATGCTTTTGAACGTGGCGTTTACAACGGAAAACTAACAGCCGAACTTGGCGAAAAACAAGAAATTGCTTTTGTAGATGAAATTGGTAAAATGATTCCTTCCCGCTCCTATCTTAGTTTTCTGAAATATTTTACCGCGTGGTTTAACAAAGACATGGATAAATTTATTCCGCATGAATATCTCGAAGAAATTTACGGTGTTTCCGAATCGGCATCAAAAAAATTTGAATTTATAGGAACAAACTACGAAAGAATTTTAAACTATCACGGTGCTCACGATATCGGGCACGCATTGCAAAGTTTGGCAATGGTTGGTTGCACTTCATTTTCCGTTTGGGGCGATAAATCGTCCGACGGAAGTTTATTAATAGGAAGAAATTTCGATTTTTACGTGGGCGACAAATTTGCCGAAGAAAAAATTGTAACTTTCATAAAACCCGATAAAGGCTACAAACTTGTAATAATAACTTGGGGCAGTTTTATCGGCGCAGTTTCCGGAATGAACGACCAAGGTTTAACAATTACATTAAACGCCGCAAAATCGGAAATTCCGTTTTCGGCTGCAACACCAATTTCTATTTTAGCAAGAGAAATTTTACAATATGCAAAAAACATTGACGAAGCCTACGCAATTGCAAAAAAACGACACACATTTGTTGCAGAAGCACTTATGATTGGTTCGGCAAACGACAGAAAAACTGCAATTATAGAAAAATCACCTCAAAAAACTGAAATTTTTTATTCCGAAAAAAACTATATAATCGGCCCGAATCATTTTCAATCCAAAGCTTTTGCAAATGAAGAACTTAATATTGAAAACATTAAAGAAAGTTCGTCATTATACAGATATAAAAGAATGGAGGAATTATTAAAAAAATATGAAAAACCCGATTATATTTCTGCAGCAAAAATTTTGAGAAGTCAGGGCGGATTAAACGATAAAAATGTGGGAATGGGAAACGAAAAAAATATTTGTCAGCTCATTGCTCATCATTCAATAATATTTAAACCGGAGCAACGAATGTTTTGGATTTCAACAAATCCGTATCAATTGGGCGAATTTATTTGCTATAATCTCGACAGCGTATTTGCAAATTTTCCGGGAATGACAAAAAATAGAGAAATTTCGGAACAGAAACTTACAATTCCTGCAGATGAATTTTTAAAAACAGATAATTACAATCAATTTGTTAAATTTAAAAAACTCAAAACAGAAATTAAATTACATATCAACAGCAATTTAAAAGATTTAGTTTCAGAAAATATAATTTCGGAATTTCTAACTTCAAACCCCGAATATTTTTATACATGGCAAATTGCCGGCGATTATTATTATTCAAAAAAGAAATTTTCGCAAGCCAAAAAAATGTATGAAACAGCCTTAAAAAAAGAAATCACCACAATTCCCGAACGTGAAGGAATTAAAAGCAGAATAAAAGAGATTGAGGAAGAACCGGAAAAATAAACGTAAAATATTGCCAAATTCAAAAAATATTTATTATTTTACAATTTCTTTATATAATTATGAGCAAATTAAAAGAAAAATCAGAATTTAATATTGCAGCGGCTGAACTTTTGCTTGAGAAAGATTATTATGCACCAAGCTTACATTGTTCATATTATAGTTGTTTTCAACTTATTAAATTTACGATAAAAGATTTTTTTGGCACAGATTATGAGACTTTATCATCAAATATTTCATCTTCAAAGAAAAATACACATCAGTATATTATTGATCATATTTCAAATGAATTAATAAATTTTACAGACACAAAAACAGGTAGAGATTTTAAAAGAAAAATTAAAGATTTAAAACAATTTAGACAAGAATCGGACTACGACGATATGGAAATTACCATAGAAAAAGGTAATGCAGCTTATTTGCAAGCCGTTGAAATAAGAACATATCTGACAAATAATTTTTAAATTATGACAGCACAAGAATTTATTAAAAATAGATTAATTCTATTAAAAAATAATTTTGAATTTATCAAAATAAGATACGAGTATAGAAAAACCACTTTTAGTCACATTGTTGAGATAATTCCTTTAACAGTTTTTGAAGAGAATCAACAATATCTTGATGAAGAAACAAATTTTGAGAATGAATTTGAAAAGTTATTTCCAAACGAAAATATTGTTTTTATTTCAGAAAACTCATTAACAGAAATTTACAAATCTGAATTCGAATTGGGATACGAAATTATTTTTAATTTAGATATAAACAATTTTGAAATTGAGTTTACAGGATATAATGAAACCGGGAAACAAAATCAATCACAAAATAATTATGCTTTAGCAGCTTAACTATATGAATAACTCAACATTTAACTTTTTAGGATATAAAATTGTTCGTTCTTTAATTGAGAAAAACAATAATAATTCATCAATAAAATTATCATTAAATTTTTCTCCTAAAGGTGAAATTTCTGAAATGGAAAATAAATTTAATCTTTTTCTTAGAGTTGACATTGAAGACGAAAATA
>DZBS01000123.1 GCA_022729995.1 Draconibacterium orientale
TTAAATATCAGAATTTTATACTTCACGATAAAATATTGGTTTTGCTAAACGCTGAAAGCGGAATATTAAAAATAACTTTTGTTTTAATTTCCGGGTTTATTTAGATGTAGCTGTTGCAATTTTTTTTATGCTTGTTCTTTAAAACTATTTGCAAACCAACTTCGTGAATACCACCGCCTCTAATAGTACTCGTTATGGGATATTCATAATTATACACAAAGCGAATCATATCATTATTGAGATTAAAACCTAAGGAGGAAATTATAAATGTTTGATTTTTGGATAATTCGCGAAGTTTTGTACGCATTTTTAATCCTACAAGAAATTGGCTGTAAATAAAATCTGTCCCTAAAATGATATTCGTGTTTTTACGCTGATATGAATACAAAAAAACCGGAAGAATCCTCTTTTTTACTTTATCTGTTATATTATTAATATCATAATTTCCTTGATAAATAAGAATATAAGTTAAAGGATACCTTTCTATTTCTGAACTATAATGTGAATAATTTGGTGAATTCATGTGATTTACCGAAAAACTGATTAAGCTATTATTTGTTTCGTTAAATTTCATGAAGACAATACCGGAAGAAACATCAAAATTGTTAAAATTCTCGTTATCTGTAGGAATTGCACTTGTAGAACCGTTATTCCCAAAAACCGGATCCAATTGATCCGAGAAAATAAATTTTGACCAATTCATTTTTCTGTTTAAATAACCGGTTTTAAGTCCAAAAGAAAGAACGTATTTTCTATCGAAAACAAAGTATTTCGAAAAGTTTAAACTCGCAATATTAACTTCAAGGGCACCATTGCCTTCATAATACCTTTCAAAAGATACTCCTGTACCAACTTTATATTGATTTATGTCGGCACTGAAAAAGGCAAAACTATTATAAGTTGTGTTGGGTAAAAAAGGATAAATTTGCCTTAAATTGATTCCAATATTATACTTGTAATCTATACCAAAAATTGCAGGATTATAACAATATTTAGCAAGTCCAATATTCATATAAATAGGGTCTTGTGCTTTTATTGCAGAAAAACTGCTTATAAATAATATAATGATTAAATATTTTTTCATGATTTATTATGTTATTAATATTTTTACCGTATCAAAGTAAGCGTACCAAAAGTTTGATATTTCCCTTTTTCGTTTATTTGACCTTTCCACTTTTCCCCATTTTCAAAAACGGCATCAATTTTCCAAAAATAAACTCCCGGTGGCATTGGCTTCCCTTTGTAGATACCGTCCCAGCCGGTTGCCGGATTACTGTTGTTTATTTCATCACTTTGCCACAATAAATTTCCTAAATTATTGAATATCTTTATGCTGTATGTCATTAAATGTTTTCCTTTGGGCAAAAACAGCGATGCATCTCCGTAATTATGTTCGGGAACGAAAGCATTAGGCACAAACAGCCCGTCATAGTATTCAACTTCCACTGACGTAATTAAAGTATCTGAGCATTGTGTCAATGTATCATAAGCCACCAACATTACATTGAGGATTCCGTATTCATCATATTTATGCGAAGGGCTTTCGGTCTCTGAAAATGTACTATCGCCAAAATCCCAATAATATTTATTTCCGTAGCTTGTAGTGTTCGTAAAAAAGACATCGCCGTGCGGAATAGGGTCTAAATTTTGCACCCATGTAAAATCCGGTTGAGGAGTATTAAGAACGGTTATATAAAATTCTTTTGTGGTGTCTCGAATACAACCATTTTTGTTTTTTGCTCTTAAATATATCGTGTATAATCCTTCTCCGTAAAAACTGTAATCAATATTTGTATCTGTATATGTATGATTATCAAGTTCCCAATGGTAAAAATCCGAATATTGCGATTGATTTGTAAAACGAACATTTAATGGTTCACAACCGATCGTGTGATCGGAATTAAAATCAACTACAGGATTTTGTAATATTTTAAAGATTTTTGTAGTTGTATCGCTGCACAAATGACCTGAATAAACGATTTGTCTGATATTAAAAACTCCGGCTGAATCGTAAGTTACATTCGGCGATTGAATCGTACTGCTGTCGCCGTTTGCAAAATTCCAATTCCAATTAATGGCGTTTACAGATTGGTCAACCATTGATAAGGTATAAGGATATCCGCAAACAGAATCAGGCGTGAAAGTAAATGAAGATGTTGGTTTTAAATAAACGGTAATATAATTCTGTTTAGTGTAGGTATTTGAACAGTGCTGATTTTGTACCTTTAGCGTTATGTTGTAAGAACCTTCTCCTTCAAATACATAATTGACATTTTCCTTGGAAGGAATAATTTGATTATCCATATACCAAAAACAGGTGTCGTAATTGACACTCTGGTTTAAAAAATTCACTTTGAAAGGTTCACAACCTTCGGTGTGGTCGGCAATAAAATTTACAGTCGGTTTTTGAAATATTTTTATTAACTTACTCGTTGTGTCGGTACAATTTTTATCGGAAACAACGATTAGACTTACATTGTAATCTCCTGCACTGTTGTATATTGTTTGCGGATTCTGTAAAATACTTGTTTGGCTGTTACCGAAGCTCCAATTCCACTGTATAGCATCAGAAGACATATCCGTAAATTCTACAATTGCGGGGTTTTGACACGTGGAATCAATACTTGAAGTGAATCTTGCATTTGGTTGAGGAAATACTTGAGAGCTTTTTGTAACAGTATCTTGACATCCGTTGGAAGTAACTACTATCAGGGTTGTATTATGGACTCCCCCCATTTCAAAAAAATGTTCAGGATTTTCAAGTGTGGAATAAGTTCCGTCATCAAACAACCATTTTCGCTCAATGATTGAGCTTCCGTTTGGGGAAGATAAATTCGAAAAGTGTATCGGATTATAAACACAATCCTCTGTAAATGCAAAATCAGCGACAGGTTGAGATTTTACTGTTATAACCGCAGTGTCGCTGTTTCTGCATCCGTTCAAATCAGTTACAGTTACGGTGTATATCGAAGTGTATAAAGGATTTACTGTAATAACGGAAGTTGTTTCTCCCGTACTCCACAGATATTGGGCTGCTCCTGAACTTGCCGTTAAAATTGTAGAGTCGTACGGACAAATACTTTGATCCGGGGATGCTTGCACAATAGGCAACGAATTTACGACAATTTGTATTGTGTCGGAATTTTGACAGTTATTGATATCCGTTATCAAAACCCAATATTCAGTTGTAGCTGCGGGAGATACCGTGATTTTATTTGTTGTGCTCGTGTTACTCCATAAAAAATTCATCCCGTTATTTGCAGTAATTGTTGTACTGTCTCCGATGCAAATTTGTTTATCGTTTCCTAAATTGATTATCGGCAACGGATTCACAAATACAGTTACCGTATCAGCGATTGTATTGCCTACGCTGCAAGTGATTTGGACAATATAATCGGTTGTTTCTTGTGGTGAAACGTCTATGGATTGTGTTTGAAATCCTGTATCCCAAGAATAAGCAACCCCGCCGATTGCCGTTAATGTTACGGTCGTTCCGCGGCAAATAATTCTGTCCTGTCCTGCGCTTCCCGTACACTGACTTTGAGCTATTAGGGGAATGAGAAGTGAAATAAATACAAGTCCTAAATGAAAAAAATTATCCTTCATTGTTTGGAAATTAAAGTGTTAGTTATCAAATGCCTGTTTTTGTGTTACAGGCATTTGAATTTTAAAATTTAGTTGAGTGAAATTTTCTCAAAAAATTCCTGTCCGTTAAATCTAAAAATGACAACATACAATCCTTTTGCACAGTGAGAAATATTAATTTCTTGAATATTTTTTCCGGCAATTAATTTCCCTGATGACATTTCATAAATAGTTTGTCCGGTGATATCGAAAATTTTCATTTCATAATTCATATCAAATTCAGTTGTTATTGAAAAAGAGAATTCACCGTTACTCGGATTGGGATATATGCGGTATTCCTCCAAACCCGGTATTTCGTTTATTGAAATGGGGAAAACCCCTAAAGTATTAGAAATTGAACTGCAATTATTTGAGTTAATTGTCATTACTTGATAATTTCCAAAATCGGAAGCGATGATTGATTCGGAATTTTCACCGGGAATAATCTCTTCGTTCAAATACCATTGATATTGTGAAGCGTAAGCGTTAGTGAAAAGCAAAATACCGTCGCGTTCGATTAGCGGAATTTCGGGCAAAGAATTAACTATTACCGTAAATTGGGCATTGTCGGTGCAAATTGTGCCGTTTGATACGTTTAATGTATAGGTGCTTGTAATTTCCGGGCTGACGACAATTGTAGAACTTGTACTTCCCGTATTCCATAAAAAAGTACTTCCGCCTGAGCCGATAAGGTTTGCATTTTCGCCTTGGCATATTTCATTATCACCCGAAATTAATGCAGTTGGCAATTCATACACTATAATATCGATAACAGAACTGCTCGAGCAGCCGTTTGTGTTTGATACCGTGTAAGTTATTTGATTAATACCAATCGTGGCATTTGTAGGGTTGAATGAGCCTGTAACACTGTTAGTGATTCCCGCTCCCGAGAATACGCCGCCTGTCGGTGTGCCGATTAAAGTGAAAGCCTCATCGGTGTTGCAGACCTCACTCTGAGATGATGAAAGCGATGAGTTTGGTGCCACTTCAACAAATGTAGTGATATTCAATTCATTAAAACATATTCCGTCTGAATACGTATAACTGATAGCGATAGTGTCCGGAATAACAATAGACGGATTGAAAGTGTCTTGATAAACTCCCAAGCCCGAAAACATTCCGCCGCTCGGCGTTCCGACAAGTGTTGAAATACCGGAATTTGAACAATAAGAAGACAACAAGCCACTTACCGACAATTGCGGTAACGGACTTACAATAATAGTGTTTGAAACGCTGTTTGTGCATCCGAAATTGTCTGTAAATGTGGCTGTTAATACTTCTGAACCATCTCCGGCTGTTAATGGAGAAAAATAGCCGTTGGTAACTCCGACTCCTGTAAAAACACACCCCTCAGGTATTGCCTGTAAATTAATCGGTGCAGAGTTTATACAAACTTGACTCGGAATATCGACAAACTCGGGTTGCGGAAGCGGGCGGACTTCTATTGAGCGATAAGATGTATCGGAACAGCCGTTTGCATCGGTATAACGATACCCAATTTCGTGAAACCCGACAGTTGTAATTTGTGGATCAAACTCATAACCTGTAACACCGTCTCCAAAGAAATAACCTTCATTATTATAATTTCCTTCCATTAATATTGCAGAAGCATCTACGCAAATGTGAGATTGAAGTGAAAATTCTGCAATAGGATTAGGGTGAACGATTACATTTACATCATCTGTATTTGAACAACCATTCTCATTCGTAACAATAACAGAATAAGTTCCGTCGCCGATAACATTAATTTTTTGTGTTGTTTCTCCTGTAATCCATTCATAAGCAGATCCTTCGTTTTGGGCATCTAATGTAATAAATCCGCATCCTTCCAAATTATCACCAATAATTACAGCAGGTTTTCTGTTTACAGTTATAAGTTTCGTTTCAGCACTGCTGCGACCTTCATCATCTGCAATTGTGAGTGTTACGTTGTAAGTTGTTGCTCCTACTCCCGGCGTGGGATTAAATATATGATATGGGTGTCTTTTATCTGATGTGTTGCCGTCTCCGAAGTCCCATGAATAATTCATTCCGGAACCGGTAGATTTGTTTACGAATAACATACTATCTCCGGCACAAACTACATCACCGGTTTTGAAATCAGATTTGAATTCAGTGAAATAAGCAAATTCTTTCACAATTATATTAGGATAATCGTCTTGATATTCTGCCCAGATTGTGTCCCCAACTGAAACTTTTAAATAATTATCGTAACTTGAATTTTGAGTCAATTTAAAATAGGTTAAATATTCTTTAGAAGAAATTGATGTTTCTGAAAGTGTCAAATTTATACCAATTGGGTCTGATGTTGAAAAGACTCTGCAATTATATGTCTCTCTTTCATTTTTTGAAGAAAATTTATCATCATCATTAAGATATAAAATTGGATTTTCGTTATAATCTTGATAAATTATTTTACTAAAATCTAATGCTGCCTTTGAAGATGTTATATCATTTACACAAATTTGAAAATTACAAGAGTCTTTTAAACCTTGAATATCAGAAACCTGGATATAAACTGAATTGTAACTTTTTTGGTCATTTGTTGGTGTCCACGTAATAAAACCGGTATTTGATATTTGCAAACCTGTAGGGCCTTTAACAATATTATAATATAGTTGTTCATTATCTGCATCATTAGCTATTAACTGATAGCTGTATGAATTTCCAACATAAGCAATTTCATTAAACTCCTGAACCAGAATATACGGTGTATTATTCAAAGTATTACTAATCCAGTTTAATTGAATAATTTCAGAAGGTCTGCTTTCGTTACCAATAGTATCTCTTGCTGTAAAGAAAAATTCAAAATATTTACCCGGATTATCGTGATTGAAATATAGTGTATCAAAATTTGCAACACTTGAAGAATGACTAAAATAATTAACGGAGTTATTTTCATTGGAAAAATACATATTATATACAACAAATGTTAAAGGATTTGTATTTGTCCATGTGAACATAATGCAAGTATCTCTTATAACATAATTGAAATTAGTTGGTGGATTTAAAACATTATTATGTACAAAAACCGGTGTATCGAAATAATCAAAAGCAGGCATTGTTAATGTATCATTAATAAACGCAAATAAATAATAACTTCCGGTTTTAATTGAATCACCATAAATTATATTTAAGCTGTTTGTATTCTCATTTTCAAGAATTCTTGCAAGTATTAAACCATTTGCATTTTCTTTATCCATATCTAAACCAAAACTGATTATTGCATCGTTATCAGGGTCAGAATCAATCCAATTTACAGTTAAAGTTTTGTTGGTTAAATCATTAATTACATTTGTTATTTTTATACTTGGTCTTTGTTTAAATGTTTGTATTTTTAATGAATCGCGAAGTAAATTATTCGACAAAATTGCATAATCACCACACAAAGGATTTTCTATTATAATTTCGAATGAATTATCTGTTGAGTTAATATCATAAGTAAAGTGTTCAAAATCTATTACATTTGCCTCTGTTATTATTTGGTTATCGGGTGTATAAAGTTCAAAATGTGTTGTGCTGCTATAAATTCCTTTAATTATTAACTCTCTTGACGAATTTTCTATACTAAAAAAGTCGTATATATTTAAAGATTTTGGTGCTTTAAAAATATTTTTACTTGACGATTTAAAAGTTTTTAGAGGAATATAAAGATTCGAAAAATAATCACTTATATCGTCCAGCAAAACAGTTTCGTTTGAAGTTAAGTTAATATCTCTTTCCCATTTCATCCAAGGAAAGTAGTCTGTAAAATAAAATTTATAAAACTTCTTTATACCTGAATCATTTCTGTAGTCGCCGTAAATGTCAAATTTATATAAAAAAGCATTGGAATTTAATTTTTCAGCTCCAAAAAAACTTATAGTTGCATTCCAATTTCCCAATAAAACAGTATTATCCTCGAATGCACTCTGAACAGCTTTATATTTTTGTTTCCAAGCACCGCCGCCCCCGCCGCCAGCCGGGTTTAAATTAAAGTCTTTTACTAAGCCAACTTTGCCCGTTCCTTCAAATATACCTAAAAATTTTGTTTCTCCAGTTACAAAAAATCCTGATTTTGTATTATAATAAATTTTATTATTTGAAACTTCATGTTTAAATAAATCAATATTACCTCCGGCAGAAAAAGAATTTAGGTCTGTTGTAAAGGTCATATTAATATCACCTTCTAATACTTTTGCTAATAACTTATTAATAGGAGCAATACTGGCATTTGCCTTAATTGATATAGGCTTCCCATCTGATATATGATTTACTTCGCCGGTAAAGTCGTCAAGTTCTATACAATAAATTTTAAACTTAAAAGGAATTGGAAATGTAACAGAATTTACTTTTCCCTCTCTTAATTCGCCTCCGAATGTTAAGTCGTAATCACAAATATCAAAAGTAACTTTTAAGTCTATGTAATTATCAATTTCATAATATTTAAATTTGGCTTTTTTAATTGACAATAGCTTTAAAAATAGACCATAAACAGCTCCGTCAATATTTCTTTGAACGCCACTGCTTTGCGTAATTCTATATTGATTAACATCTAAGTAAAATCCATTCCCAAGTGTAGCACTTACCGTTTTAAAAATTTTAGGAAACATTAAACTACCTTTTAAATCAACACCATCATTTAAAACATTTATTTCGCTTACAAAGTAATCAAGTTTGCATATTCTCGTATTTATTGATTTAGTTACTACATTCATAGGAGTAAGTTTTGTTCCATTTACCCAGAAAGCAGAATTATTGGTTGATAGGATATTGTAATTACCAATATTAGGGACATTTATAATATCCATCGGTCCCCATGTTGTAATTTTATTTGGATTGTATTCCATTACGATAGGATACCCAACTTTAAGTGCAGGAACACCACCATTTATAGGGAATAAACTGAACCCATCACAGGTTGTTAAAAGTTCAATATCTTTGCATGGGTTTGCCCCCTGATTTATAGTTACAGTTTGAGTTATTCCACCACCAGAAACTGTTACGGTTCCTATTCTGGCTGAATTACTCGGATTTTCATCTATAGTAATAGTAAAGTTTGCATTACCCGAACCGATCGATGTTCCACAATGTAACCATGTTTCGTTTGGAGTAATATTCCATGTAACATTAGAGGTTATTCCAATTATAGAAGTTCCTCCTGTAGAAGGGGAATTTATAGTATATTGAGTAAGTGTTAAATTATTTGCCGGTGCGTTTGCTGTAAAATTAGCAACCAAAGTTCTATCAGAACTTAATGTAAAAGTGTAACTTGCATCAGTTGAAACAACACTAACACCTTCTGTCCAATTCGAAAAAGTATATCCACTGTTCGTTGTTGCTGTAACAGTTCTTGATGAACCGCTTACAAAAGTCCCTGCTCCGCTTGTTGTACCACCTGCTGTAGGATTAGAAGATAATGAAATTGTAAAATTACCAGGTGCTGTTGGTGTAAAATTAGCAACCAAAGTTCTGTCTGAATTTAATGTAAAAGTATAATCGGCATTAGTAGAAACGACAGTACCTCCTTCTTTCCAGTTTGTAAAAGTATATCCGCTATATGCAGTTGCAGAAACAATATGTGATGTTCCACCAGTAAATGTGCCAGCTCCATTTGTTGAACCACCGGCTGTGGGATTAGACGAGAGTGAAATTGAATAATTTGTACCTACACTTGTTGTGGCAGTTATAATTATAGGCATAGTATAATACTCGAATGTATTTGTACTCATAGCGCAAACTATTTTTTTAGTACCGGTTGTAAATTTGGGTATTTTTACAGTATAATCTATATAATAAACTCCACTACTAAAGTTAATTACACCATCTCCACTTAATTTATTATAACTATTATCAGGATGAGTACAAATTAAATCTCTAAAGTTACACCAACCGGAAAAAGTAAACGCATTTGTATATTCCGGTTTTTTTTTCACTCTTACCGGTACATAAACATAACTTGCATCTGATGTTATACTTCCTGTAACACCAATAACAATTAAATTTCCATAATATTCTACGGAATTTATCGGTGGTGGGAAAGAACAAGGTTGATTAGTAGATGGTGCTGGAGTATAAGTTCCTGCAAGTGGATTACTTTCATAAGTTGTTGTCTGTGAAAAAACGTTACTAAAAAGCAACACCCCAAACAAAAGCAGTAAAATCTTTTTCATATTTTTAATTTTTAAGTTAGTTTTTAATTGACAATTTTCAAAACATA
>DZBS01000124.1 GCA_022729995.1 Draconibacterium orientale
AGAATAAAAGGTTTTTTTGAAAATTTTGCCGATACTGCCAAAGAAATAAACATTGAATATACGGATTATTTAATCAAATCGTTGAACGAAAAATTATTTTTATTTGAAGAAGAAAAAAGACAAACAAAAAAAGATGAGTATGCGCACAAAATAAAAACAACAATTCGAGAAATTGCAAAGAACATTATCAAAAATATCAACATCATACGCAATAGTATTGAAGATGTGTATGCAACGGAAAAAAATTTCAAAATTAAACTGTTTTTACTTAATAATTTTGATAGTAAACGAATTGCATTAGATAAATTAATTGATGAAATTGAACATTTGCAACGCGAAAATCAGCAGTGGCAATTTTATATTAAAACAGGTGCAGACGATGAACTTTTTAAGAGCATCATTATTTTGAGACACACAATTAATATTTCGCGAAGAAATTTAATTGATATTCAACAAAAAATAATGGAATATCTTAATCAAATAAAAGTTCAATCCCAATTAAATGAAAAAATTCAGAAAATTAAGGCTTTGAAAGATAAATTGTTGCTCAAAGAAATGACTAATTTTGAGGAGATTATAAAAAATGACAGTAGTTTTGTTTTTCAACCCACTCAAACTTTTTTTACAAAATTGTCTATTCCATTTCTTCAAAATGAAACGAATTTGCCTATTCTGTTAAAAGTCAGCAATAAACATTTAAAGAAAAAACGGATTAAAGGCGAAGAACTCACAGACGAAATTGAAGAACAATTTTTATCAATTTCCGAAAAACAACGATATACAATAAATTTGGAGCGATTTAAACAGAATTTTGTTTCGACCGGCGGAAATTTAATTGATTTTATTTTAGATTACGATTTTGAAAATCAATTGGAATTTAAAGACAAAATTACATTATTTTGCAAAGTGGCTACCACTTTTAATACTGATTTTATTTTTACCGACGAATATCAGGAATACGAAAATATTGAATTTGCCGTAATAAAACCAAAAAAACAATGAGTATATCAGTCCCAATTCAAACCAACGAAATTTTTGATTATCTGACAAAGGGAAACTTTCTTAGCGAAGATACGAATGATACTGTTTTGAAGGCATTATATAAAACCGTTGAAAATAATTATGAGGTTTTATTTGATTATTTTCAACGTATTAACTTCTATCTCGAAGGCAAAGAAACGTGTTATTTTTATTTCTCAAAACGGGAAAAAGAGCCGAATCAAACGATAGAAAATAAAATTAAAACAGCGTATAAATGGATTGATATTCTGGATTTTTTGAAAACATTTGGGAAATCGAGAAATGAAAATTTTTCGCAAGGCTATGTATTTTCACCCGCCGATATTTTTAATCATTGCAAAGTAAATGCCTTATTACAAGACAAATTAGATGAATTGAAAAAATATTCGGATTTGAACATTGAAAAACCCATGGAACGCATCCAAAAGATTGTAGAAATTTTACGAAAAGAAACTTTTGTGGATATTCAAAATGAACATAAAGAAGACTTTAAAGTGCTTGCTTCGTTCGGATATTTAGAAAATTTGATTGCAATTATTAATATTAAAGACGAAGAAAATATTGATTAATATGAAAGATTTAGCGCAAAATAATCAATTACTTACGCAAATAGTTGGTTTAATAGAAACCACAAAGCAAAAAGTTGCACTTTCGATAAACAGCGAATTGGTGCTGTTAAATTGGAATATTGGCAATTCAATAAAAAATGACATACTTCAAAACAAACGAGCTGATTATGGCAAAGAAGTGATTAAAAAATTAAGTAAAGACCTAACGCAACTTTATGGAAAAGGTTTTACGGAAACAAACCTGAGATATTTTCTGAAATTTGCAGAAGTTTTTCCTGATGAGAAAATTCCTCACACACTGTGTGAGAAATTCAGTTGGTCGCATATTCGAATGTTAATGTACATTGAAAACGACTTAAAACGAATGTTTTACGTTGAAATGTGCAAGATTGAACGTTGGTCGGTGCGCACGTTGCAAGAACGAATTGACAGTATGCTTTTCGAGCGAACCGCAATTTCAAAGAAACCGGAACTGACCATAAAAAATGATTTGGAAAAATTGGCTAATGAAGGAAAAATGTCGCCCGACTTGGTTTTTCGAGACCCCTATTTTTTAGATTTTGCAGGTTTACACGACAGCTATTCTGAAAAAGATTTGGAAAACTCAATAATTCGCGAACTTGAAAAATTTATTCTCGAATTTGGCAGCGATTTTGCATTTCTTGCACGTCAAAAACGAATGACGATTGATAATGAAGATTTTTATTTAGATTTATTATTCTTTCATCGGCGTTTGAAGTGTTTGGTGGCTATTGAATTGAAACTTGGAAAATTTCAAGCTGCGCACAAAGGACAAATGGAACTGTATCTGCGGTGGCTCGAAAAATATGAAAAACATGAAGATGAAAATCTTCCGATTGGATTAATTTTATGTGCCGAAAAATCGCAAGAACAAGTTGAATTGCTTTTTGCCGACCAAAATCAAATTCGTGTTGCCGAATATTTGAATTATTTGCCCTCGAAAGAATTGTTGCAACAAAAATTACACAAAGCAGTTGAATTAGCTCAATATCAATTTAAAGACCTTGAATAATGCGTTACTTAAATAAAATAATTTTTATACATTCGGCAAATGTTAGTTTTCAACAGATTGAATTGAACGGAAACTGTCATTTTATCGGCGACCAAGGCGTTGGGAAAAGCACCATTTTACGCACCATTTTATTTTTCTATAATTCAAACCAACAGCAACTTGGCATTTCGGCGAGCAAGAAAAATTTTGCCGAATATTACTTTCAAAACCCCAATTCCCACATTATTTATGAAGTAATTCACGAAAAATCAAAGTTTTGTGTTTGGCTTTACAAGGAAAACAACCAAATTGGGTTTCGGTTTATTCCGGAGGCTTTCAACGAAAAATATTTTCTCGAACAGTCCAATTCCAAAAACATTGCGCTCTCACCCGAAAAAGTTTTAGCCAAAATACGCGAACATACCCGACCTACGCGCAAATTGCAAGCAAAAGAATTTCGCGATATTTTATACGGAGCTTCGCGTGAGTTTCCGGCGTTTTCAATTATGCAAAGTGCTATTTATCAGAACATTCCGATAACAATCAGCAAGGTTTTTTTGAATTCGAGTTTGGACAGCGAAAAAATTAGAGAAGTCATAATCAATTGCATTGCAGAAGAACATGAAAATGAAAAGGGAAATCGAATTGATTTAGCTATTATTCGCAACCAATTAGATGATTTTCGCAATGACTACGATGATATTGCGGATTTTGAAAAAACGCGTCAAAAAGCTCAGCATATCGTTTCCATTTACGAAGAACTGTTAAAAGCAGAACAAAACCGAATTTTGATTGCTCAAAATTTGGGAAATGCGCTAAAATATTCCGAAAAACAAACACGTGTTTTAGCTTCGCAAATTTCCGGAATTACAAAACAACAATTTGATAATGATGAACATATAAAAGTTTTGAAAGATATATTTTCAAAAGATAAAAAACAAATTGACGACCAAATTGCGGTACAAAACGAAAAGGTTGCAACCGCAAACGAAAAAATTGAATATTATAATTCGCAAAAAATCAATGATATACTTGCAAGAGTTGAAAAGGAACAATCTTTAAAAAATGAACATAAAACCTGCACAGACCGCAAAAATTTGATTTCAGCACAATTTTCAAGTATTGAAGAAAAATACAAAGTGATTTTTGAGCAAATCAAGAACGAAGAGACTGAGGCTGAAAATAATAGTTCAAAATTTATCAATGAAATTGAAAAGGATAGCATTCAAAAAGAAAAAAAAATTACAAACCTTTACGATGATTTAATTCGCGAATTGTCCGAAAGGTATGATAAGTTAAAAGAACATTATGATTTAGAATTCAGAAGTAAATCAAAAATACTACAATCGCTTGAAAAACAAAGGATTGAGATAAATTCAAAGAAATATTTTGAGAAAGAAATTGAAGAAATATATCAAAAAATACAAGATTTTGTAAAAATACAAATTCAAAAACAAAGCGATTTAAAGCTAAAAAAAGCAGAAGTTGATAAGCAACAAAAAATATATGATATTGAAAAAGAGAAAGATGAGTTGAAATATAATTCTCTTTTGGAAAAAAAGCAATTGAAATTAAAACAGTTACAAGATGAAAGTTCTAATTCGGAATTGAAAATTTCGTCGTGGCAAAATTCCTTTTACGAGTTTCTGGATATAAATTATCCCGATTGGACAGAAACCATAGGTAAAGTTTGCAACGACGACACGGAAAGTATTCTGTTTCAGAACAATTTACAACCGGAAATTGTATCGGAAGAGAAAAATTTGTTTGGCGTAAAAATAGATTTAACCGAACTGAAATCGAATGTAAAAACATTGAAGCAATATCAACTTGAAAATGAAGATTTGAAAATTGAAATTGTCAAAATGAATAAAGAAATCGAGCAGTTTATTAACGAATTTGAAAAGCAAAAAGATGATTTAATCAAAAAATTTAATGACAAAATAAAACCTGTAAATAAAGATATTCAACAAATTGAGCGCATTGAATTACCACAGCTTGCATCGAATATTGAAAAATTCGGAAATGATTTAGAAACAAAAAAAGGTGAAGCAACGAAAGAAAAAGCCAAAGACCTTGCACAAATTGAACTAAAAATTCAAGACCAAAAAACTGTAATCGAAAAAATTGAAATTGCTTTAACTAATGAAAAGGCAACCCATACCAAATTAATAAATCAAAAAAAATCGGATAAAGCAAATGAAATCAGCCAAATAGAAAATAGTACAACGACCGAAATTCAAAAGAAAAAGAATGAACTTGTTGAACTAAAACAAAAAATAGCTCAAAAACGAGAACTCATTGAAAAACAAAAATACAGCGAACTTCAAGGTAACGGAATTGATACAAGTGAGATTGAAAAACTTGATAAACGTATCAAAGAAATTGAAAATGAACTCATTGAGGTTGATAAATTAAATAAAACCATCGTTTCACAATACACGTATGATAAACTGAATTTCATTGATAAATTATCGGATTTTAAAAACCGGATTAGTTTATTTTCCAATCAATTAGCACAACTAACGACAACTTATAATAGTAATTTGTCCGAATTAATAAAAATTCAGAATTCCTTAAAATCAGAATTTGATACCTTAAATCAATCACATATAGAGCTTAATAAAAATATTGAGCATTATTCAAAATATTTTGAAAAAAGCGATTTATACAAAGAACTTGAATTTTACATTATAAGTGCTGATTATGTTGAAGTTAAGGGAAATTTAATAGATATAATTGCCGGATTACAATCGGAACACAATTTTGTAAATACCAAAAATGAAGAATTTAAAACAAGCATTACATCTTTTGTAAGTCCGTTTCGTGACGGTAATATTTTTAAATTCAAAAAAGCATTTTCGGGCAGCACGGAATTTCGTGAATTTGCCGAAAATCTGAAAGAATTTATTGCCGAAAATAAAATAGACCGCTATAAAAAAGACACAAAAAGAATGTTGGGCGACATCATAAAAACCATTGTCGAAGACATTAACGACCTGACTTCCAAACGCAAGGCGATTGATGACATTTTAAATAAAATAACTCAGGATTTTGAAAAACGTAACTTTGTGGGTGTAATCCAAAAAATCGAGTTAAAACCTTTTCCGACATCAAACAGAATTGTTCAGGCATTGGAAGAAATTAAACAATTCAACGACGAAAATCCGTATAGCATTGATACACTGAATTTATTTACAGCTAAAAAGTGGGAAGACAATCGTGAAAAAGCCGCACTTTTACTCGAAGGTTTAATGAAACACCTGAAAGACACGCCAAGAGACGAAATAACATTGGAAGATACCTTTGAACTTCGTTTCAGAGTAATTGAAAATCAAAATGATAGCGGTTGGCGGGAAAAATTTCATGATATTGGTTCGGAAGGAACGGATATTTTGGTTAAAGCGATGATTTACATTATGTTGCTTGCAGTTTTCAAAGAAAAAGCAACGAAAAAAAAGGATTTCATGTTACATTGCATTATGGACGAAGTCGGAAAAATTCATACGAAAAATATTTCGGGTTTAATAAAATTTGCTAACGACCGAGATATTTGGATGATAACCGGTTCGCCCAATGAAGATAATGCTTTGGCATATCACAAAGTATATAGTTTTGAGCGCGACCAACAAACAAATAAAACAAGAATCTACCGTTTAACATCAATAAAATGAAAATACCTGTTTCGTTTGCAAAAAAGCTATTAAAAGTCATTGAAGGTCAAATACTTAGAAGTGAATTTACCTCATCGCAGCTTTCAATAAATCATTTTAATAAATTTATTGAAGAAGGAATTTTAAAAGCAAAACCACACCGGAATACTCAACTAATTTATGGAACGAAGGAAAATATCATCAATTTTCTCAAAAAAGAATACGGAATTACAGATTTAGAAAAATATATTGAAACCCTTGAAAACCAAGACGCTGACAAATCACAAGCGGCTGAATTTGCGTCCGATACAAAAGTTTTAAACAAAAGGTCGTTTGAAGGATTTTTTATACGCACCTACGAAAACCTAAGCGGTTCAATAAACGGACATGAAATAGTATTAAATCCGCCAAAAGGTTCGTGGATTTATATTGTTGATTACAAAACGTTTAAAATAGAAAATGATATTACAATTATTGGCATTGAAAATCCCGAAACATTCAGATATATTGAAAATTACAACCATTTGTTTCCAACTATTAAACCCTTGTTTTTGTTGCGTTTCAACAATAATCTTTATATTGAATGGTTGCAATCTATTGAAAATCAATACTTACATTTTGGAGATTTTGATTTATCTGCATTAGCCATTTATATTCAGGAATTTAGAAATAAATTAGGCGAAAATCGTTGTTCTTTTTTTATTCCGGAAAATATCGAAGCATTAATTTCAAAATCCGAAAATCGAAGTTTATACTTAAGACAATTGAACGACAGACGTTTACAAAACTTGAAATTTGAAAATTATCCTGAAATATCGGAACTCGCATTTTTAATAAAAAAATACCAAAAAACGTTCGAACAAGAATTATTTAAAAATTGTAAGAAATTGTAAATGAATGAATTATCAAGCTATTCAATACTAATTTTCAATTTCCATGCCGTCCAAATCGGGCGGAGTCGCGACAACCGATTTCTTTTTCCATCGCCCAAAGTAATAATACACACCTGAAAAAATCATGCCCACAGCCCAAGCAAACGGTATAGAAACCCAAATGCCAATTTCTGCATAAATAGCTGAAAAATAGACAGAAAACGGAATTCTGAACAACCAAAGCGAAAATAATGAAATCAACATGGTAACCATCGTGTCTCCTGCGCCTCGGAAAACGCCGGTGTAAGCGAACATAATGGTAAACAAAATGTAAAACGACCCGACAATTTGCAAATATTCTGCGCCTATACGAATAACTTCACCGTCCGAAGTAAACATTGACATGAGCTGCGCACCGAAAATTACAACGAATATACTTATGACAACTGAAAAAATTCCGGACATCAACATTGTGGAAGTCAATCCTTTACGAATACGGTCAATGCGCCCTGCGCCGATATTTTGCCCGGTAAATGTAGAAAGTGCCTGCGAAAAGTTCATTGCCGGAATTATAGCAAGCGCATCAATGCGTCCGGCAACGGAATAAGCTGCTATCACATTGGTACCGAACTTATTAACGATACCAAACAGTGCAAACATGCCCATTGAAACAAACATTTGTTGTAAACCTGTCGGCAGTCCGATTTTTACACTTTTTTTGAAAATTTCTTTGTCAAAATCTAATTTTAACAAGTTGATATTCAAGAAACTATGCTTACGATTGATGTAAACCAAGCCCATCACAAACGAAACCAACTGTGCTATAACGGTGGCGTAAGCTGCGCCGGCAACGCCCCACTGGAAACCCCAAACAAAAAGTAAATCTAAGCCAATATTTACAATTGTAGAAACGATTAAAAAATAGAGCGGCGTTACGGAATCGCCCAAACTGCGCAAAACCGACGAAATTCCGTTGTATCCCAAACCGGCGAACAAGCCAAAAATCAAGATAGTCAGATAAGTTGTTGCTTCGGGTATAATTTCCGTCGGTAATTGCATCAGCGCAAACATTTCATCGACAAGTAAAAGCCCGACAGCAGTAATAATCAAGGACGAAATAGCTATGGTAATAAACAGAGTATCAACGCTTTTACGAACTTTTTCCATGTCTTTTGCGCCGTAATATTGCGAAATGACAACTGCTGCACCGGAAGCCAAGCCGATTACGAGTGAAATTAACGTGTAAAATACAGGAAATGAGGCTCCTACCGCCGAAAGTGCTCGCGTGGCATCTTCCGGATTTGCTATAAATTTGCCTACAATCATTGTGTCGGCAATATTGTAAAATTGCTGAACCACACCGCCGAGAAGCATCGGCACTGCAAAGCGAATTATGAGGCTACTTTCTTTCCCGATTGTTAAATCCTTCAAATGTTCTGCTGTTTACGGGTTGCAAAAGTAGATGTTTTTATCACGAAAACAAATCTTTCCCAACATTAAATATACGAATTTGTATCAATTTAAGAACCCTGATACTCATATTTTTGATTACGTAAAACCGGTTTGAAACCTGCCTCTCGAATCGCCGCCTGAATTTGATAGGCTGTAAACGTATAATCGGCGCCGGCTACGGAAACCACATTTTCTTCAATCATTATGGAGCCAAAATCATTTGCGCCGGCGTGTAAACTCAACTGTCCCACGGTTTTACCAACTGTGAGCCACGAGGCTTGGACGTTTTTGATATTCGGCATCATTATTCGGCTTAGTGCAATCATGCGCAAATATTCATCGGCTCCGACAGTATTTTTTACGCCAAATTCTTCGTTCAATTGTGTGCCGTAATCTTGGAATGGCCAAGGGATAAAAGCAGTAAACCCTTCTGAATCAATTGGTTTTTCAGATTGAACTTCGCGCAGTCTGATAAAATGATTGATGCGTTCCTCCGGCGTTTCCACATGACCAAACATCATGGTTGCGGAGGTTGTTATGCGCAGTTTATGGGCTTCGCGCATGACATCGAGCCATTGTTGCGAGGTACATTTGCCTTTTGAAACCGTTTTGCGAACTCTGTCGTCCAAAATTTCAGCTCCGGCACCGGGCAAACTGTCCAAACCTGCTTCGGTCAATTTTATCAAAACTGTTCTGTAATCGGTTTTTGCCAAACGCGCAATGTGGTGTATTTCAGCAGGTCCGAGCGCGTGAAGTTTAATGTCGGGAAATTCTTTTTTTAGATTTGAAAATAATTCAACATAAAATTCCAAACCCAATTTTGGGTGCAAACCGCCTTGCAAAAGCAATTGATTTCCGCCAAATTCGCGTAAAACCTGAATTTTTTCTCGATATTGGTCCGCCGTCGTAACATAAACCTCCGGACTTTTCGGATTACGATAAAAATTGCAAAACTGACATTGCGCCACGCATGAGTTTGTAATATTGACATTTCGGTCGATTATCCAGCCTATAACATCTTTATTTTCAGTCAATTGAGACATTTTTCTCATTTCGTTACCAATCCACATTAACTCTGCGGTGGGTGCATTTTTAAACAAAAAAACGCCTTCTTCGAGGTTCAAAAATTCTTTATTTAAAGCTTTTTGATATAATTTTTCGAGATTCATTTTCGATACCATAGATTAAAGACATCTGATAACAGACATCAGATTAGGACTTTACGTG
>DZBS01000026.1 GCA_022729995.1 Draconibacterium orientale
TGTTGAATATTGAAAGAAGGAATTCCGAGTGCAAAATCAATAACATTAATTTCTTCAATATTTTTATGAATATGTCCTTTTAATCTTCCCAAAAGAAAATCGCCGGGTTTTCGGTCGGAAATTACAGTTATAATATTCATATTAATATTAAAAAAAAAACTTTTATTATGTATTGATTTTATTTCAAATGTATTTTCTTTGTGTTGCAAAATTAGTTATTTTTATTCCAAATGAACGAAAAAAATATTTTTTTAGATTCAAGCAGTCTCATTGAGTTTTACGGTCAAAATAATATCAACACCGAAAAAATAAAACAGTTTTTTCCTAAAATGAAAATTGTTTTTAGAGGAGATATGGTTATTGCTTCGGGCGAACCCGACGAGGTTTCGATATTTGAAATATTTATTGAGAGATTGCAAAATCACTTAGATAAATACAATAAAATTGACCCTCAAAATATTGAACAAATATACAGAGAAGAAAAAAATGAATTTCTAAACGACGATAATATATTAATTTTCGGACGTTCCGGACAACCCGTAAAACCGCGAACCGAAGGTCAGAAAAGATTAATTGAAGCTTACGAAAAAGACGATTTAATTTTTGCAATCGGACCCGCAGGAACCGGAAAAACTTATTTGGCAATTACATTGGCAATTAGAGCTTTAAAGCGAAAAGAAATTAAAAAAATAATTTTGAGTCGTCCGGCTGTTGAAGCAGGCGAAAGTCTCGGATTTCTTCCGGGCGATATGAAAGAAAAGCTCGACCCGTATTTGCAAGCTTTATATGATGCTTTGCACGATATGATTCCCGGAAAAAAACTTAATGAATACATCGAGCAAGGAATTGTTCAAATTGCTCCGCTTGCATACATGCGCGGACGAACTCTCAGCGATTCGTTTGTTATTCTTGACGAAGCTCAAAACACAACAATAAATCAACTTAAAATGTTTTTAACAAGAATGGGCGAAAACTCTAAATTTATTGTAACCGGCGATATCACTCAAATAGATTTGCCCGACATTCGAAAATCAGGTTTGCTGAAAGTGAAAGAAATTTTGAGAAATATTAAAGGAATTTCATTTGTGTTTTTCGATAAAAGAGATATTATTCGTCATAAACTTGTGTCGCCAATTATTGATGCTTTTGAAAATGATTTGGCAAACAGATAAATGAATTATATAATGATACAAATATACAATTATACAATGATATAATGATATAATGATATAATGGTACAATGGGATAATGGTACAATGGTATAATGATTTAATGATGTAATTTTATTTTTTAATAATTGAATAATAGTATAATTTTACCATTGTATATTTGAATAATTGTATCATTGTCCATTGTATATTTGTATAATTGTATATTTTCTAAATACTAAATACTAATTACTATTTTCTAAAAACTAAATACCGGAAATATGAAATCAATAACCGAAACAAATTTTAATTTTCCTTGTCAACAATCTGTTTATAAAGGTAAAGTCAGAGACGTATACAATATCAATAACGAAAAACTTGTAATGATTGTTTCCGATAGAATTTCGGCTTTTGATGTTGTTCTTCCAAAAGGAATTCCGTATAAAGGACAAGTTTTAAATCAAATTGCCTCAAAGTTTTTAGATGCAACATCGGATATTGTTCCAAATTGGAAAATTTCATCGCCCGATCCAATGGTAACAATCGGAATAAAATGCGAAACTTTTGCTGTTGAGATGATTATAAGAGGATATTTAACCGGAAGTTCGTGGAGAACATACAAAAACGGAGCAAGAGAAATTTGCGGAGTTAAAATTCCGGAAGGAATGAAAGAACATCAACGTTTTGAAAAACCGATAATTACACCTACAACAAAAGCCGATGAAGGACACGATGAAGATATTTCGAAAGAAGAAATAATAAATTCGGGACTTGTTTCCGAAGAAGATTATTTGTTAATGGAAAAATATACATATCAACTTTTTGAACGCGGAACAAAAATGGCGGCCGAAAAAGGTTTAATTTTAGTTGACACAAAATATGAATTCGGGAAAAAAGACGGAAAAATTTATTTAATAGATGAAATTCATACACCCGATTCTTCAAGATATTTTTATTCAGAAGGATACGAAGAAAAATTCAAAAAAGGCGAACAGCAAAAGCAACTTTCAAAAGAATTTGTGAGAGAATGGCTTATGGAAAACGGTTTTCAGGGAAATGCCGGACAAAAAGTTCCGGAAATGACAGAACAAAAAGTTACAGAAATATCGGAAAGATATATAGAACTTTATGAAAAAATAATTGGTGAAAAATTTATCAGAGTAGAAAGCGAAAATTTGTTGGCTCGAATAGAAAGCAATATTTTAAAAGCATTATAGTTTTTTTTATATTGAAATTTATTTCATCTCACTAAAATAAATTTTTTCAAAATTACGAGCACATTTTGAAAATTTTATAAAATTTTTAAGTATTCCGAATTTCTTTGGAACTTTTCCGGAGAACAATTCGGATTCTTTTTCAAATAAAAGTTTAGGATTTTCTAAGTTTTCGGCAGTTCCGTGAGCAATGTATAATTTATTAAAGTTAAAATGTGAAATCTTATTAAAAGTTAATTTCATAATTTCGGGAAAAACAACCGGAAAAGGCATCATAAATTTTTCGTTAATTTCCAAAATTAAATCAGCTGCATATAAAATTTTATGTTCTTCGTTAAACAAACAAATGTCGTGAGAAGTGTGGCCGGGAGAATGAATAATTTTCCAATCCGAGAAAAAAGGCAAAGTTTCGCCGTCGGATAATTTATAGTTTGCTTCAAGTTTTCTTTTATAATAAATGCTTTTATATTTTTTTTTCGATTTAAGAATAACATAAGCCGCAAGAGCAATATCCGTTAAATGTTGAATTTTTCCGGTAATTCCCGAATACCATAAATCTATAGTTTTGAATGCGGCAACCGGAATATTAAATTTTTTACGCAGAAATTGAGCAGCTCCGGCATGATCGGGGTGAATATGAGTAACAACTGAAAGTTTTAAATCCGAAATTTTTCTTTTCAAATCATTTGTAATGAAAGTATAAATAATTTTGTAGTCAGACTTGCAAGCTCCGTCCAAAAGCAATAATTTTTCGTCGTATTCGGCAATAAAAATATTTTGAATTTGTCCTTTTAATCTATGAATTTTCATTTTTAGTCAAAAAAAAATCGAAATAATCGTGAAATTTAATAATAAAATAGTACTTATTAATGTTTTTAATAAAATTATTAATTTCCGTTATAATATTATCTTTATTTTTGTATATTTAACACATAAAATTATTCCGGAATTTAATGATTTAAATTCCATAAAATACTGAATAAAATGAAGACTAAAACAAATTTAATTTTAAGAACTTATTTTTTGTTATCATTTGTTTTATTGATACTTGCAAGCATTTCAAGTTGTAAAGGCACCGATAAAAACGATGATAATATAAATAGCGACAGTTCAAGCGAAGTAAATATTCAAAAAGAAATTTTGTATTCAATGCCTGCTCCTTCCGACATTGCGTTGGTTCTAATTGACTCTCCGAATATAAAATTCCACGATGATATATTAAATCCGGTAGAAAATTCCGATAAATATATTACCAACAAAAGTATAGCTTTAAATCTTGGTATTTATACAGCAGATTTGAGCTATGCCAGTTTTTTTGAGCAAGACCAAATTAGTTTAAATTATCTTCGAGTATCTAAAAAACTTGCCGAAGATTTGGGTATTTCAAATTCGGTAGAAGAGCGTCATTTGCAAATGTTAAGCAAAACAAAATTGAATAAAAAAGCAATGATGACCCTTATAAATGAAACATTTATGAATACAGATGCGTATTTATTAGAAAACGGAAGAAAAGACGTAATGTCTATGATACTTGTTGGAGGTTGGGTTGAAGCTCAATATATTGCAACAACATTAACAAACGGTTCTCCAACAACAAACTCGGAACTAACACAAAAAATTATTGAGCAACAAAGTGCAGTGCAATTAATGAATTTGATGTTTGAAAATGTTAACGAAACCGGCGATTTAAAAGAAATTAAAGAAGATGTATCTAAAATTAGAGAAGCATATATAAAATTTAATAAAGGAGTTACAGACGAAAATTTTAAACAATTCTGTGATTTAATAAAAAAATTAAGAACAAAATACGTATCATAAATTATAAAAAACACTGAACTATATTTAGAAAAAGTATTATTCAGTTAAAAAACCCAGAGAAACAGAAATTCGTTTTAAAGAACCAATAAAAAAAAACAGATGAAACATATAAGGATACTAATATTTTTTACGATTTCTATATTATTTTATAATAGTAGTTCGAATGCTCAATGTTTAGATTTTGCTAAATCCAAAGGCTTTGCTAAGTTAGATACAGCAAAATATGTTCCAGAAGGAAGATTAAATTCTATTCCGCTAAGCGAGGGCGATAATATGGACGTTTATAAATCTTTTTTTAGAGGAAGAAAATATAAAATTGTAGTTGTCGGCGCCGAAAATATGCCAAAAATATATTTCAAAGTTACTAATTTTCAAAGGCAGGTTCTGTATGACAATAAAGAACACAGCAATGCCGAGTTTTGGGAATTTGTATCCGACCAAAATCAAAACTTAATAATTTCTATTGAAGTTCCCGCAGCAGCTTCCGGACAACCAAAAACAGGTTGTGTTGCTGTTATTGTGGGCTTTCAAGCTGATTTTTAGTTACAGAAAAACCGTATTGCAATTGTAATTTGAAGAAATATTTTCAAAAATGCAATACGGTTTTTTTATTTTACAATAAATTCAACTCTTCTGTTGAACATTCTTCCCGACTCCGATTCGTTTGATAAAAATGGTTTTGATTCTCCGTAAGAAAGAATTTTAATTCTCTTTTCGTTGATTCCTTTTTGAATAAGGTATTCGGCAACTTTTGAAGCTCTGTCATAAGCTAATTTATTATTGTGATAATCACTTCCTGTATTATCAGTATGTCCGAGAATTTGGATTTTCATTGTCGGATTAATTTTTAAAAATCTGAATAAAGAATTAAGTGCAATCTGTGCTGTGTCTGATAAATCTGATGAATCAATATCAAAATAAACATTTGAAATTTCTCGCGGAATATTTTTTATTATTTTTTTTACTTCAATATCATTTTGTGAAGGAGGAATATATTTTTCTTCATCAGGGTCGATATATTCGGTGTGGTAAAAATATCCTTCTTTTTCTGCCGATAAAATAAATTTTTCATTTTTTTCTACCTTAATGCTCACAGCGTAATTTCCTGTTCCTTCTTCAACTTTTCCGTGCGTTTCCTTTTTTGTGGCAATGCTTGTTAAAATCAAATCTGCATTTGAAGTTGAATCGCCGTCGTCGCCAAAAATTTTTCCTTTAAAAAGAATAACTTGTTGCGGTTTTGCTTCATCGGGCAAACTTGTTGTAAAAATATCCCAATTTCCGTCTTTTGACATTTTGTTTGAAGAGAAAAATATTTTTGTTCCGTCGGCAGAAATACAAAAAGCAAGTTCGTCGTCTTTTGTATTTATAGGATAACCCAAGTTTTTTGGTTCGCTCCAACCCAAAATGCTGTCGTATTTAGAAAAATACACATCAAATCCGCCCATTCCGGGACGCGAATTTGAAGCAAAATAAAGAGTTTTTCCGTCGGGGTGAATAAACGGAGTTTTGTCGTCGCCTTCGGTATTTATTACAGCACCCAGATTTTCTGCTTTTGTCCAATTTCCGTTTTCGTCTTTAACCGATCTGTATAAATCAATTTCGCCAAAACCGGCTTCTCTGGCGCTGGCAAAATATAAAGTATTTCCGTCGGCAGTAACGGAAGGTTGCGATTCAAAAGATGATTTGTTGTTAATATTTTTATCAAGAGGTGTTAATTTGTCCCATTGTCCTTTTAATCTGTAAGTTGCATAAATATCACAATTTTTATAAGAATTATATGCACCTTTTTCTATAGAGCAAATTGTCATATACATTGTATTATTATCGGCAGTTACAGTTGAAGCGCCTTGATTTCTTCCGTCGTTGAACGGATATTTTAATTCTGTTCCGGAAGTGAAAATATCTAAAGGTTCATTTTTGGCATTTAATCTTTTGGCCGACATGAAAACTTCTGAATAATTATCAGCATCTTGAACAAATTTGCGTGTAAAAAAAATGTAATCTCCGTCGGGTGAAAGTAAAGGCAGGTATTCATCTTTTTCGGTATTAATATTTTTTACCGGAATTGGTTTAAATTTTACCGGATTATCTACAAGCTTCATATATTCAATAATTTCTTGTAACAATAATTCCGTTTCTTTAACTTTTATAAAATCTTTTGATTTGCCGATATATAACTCCAAATAATATTTGCTTTCAACATATTCTTTTGTGTAATAATATGATATTCCTAAATATCTGTAGCTTTCAAATTGCGAAAACTCTTCGCAAAGTTTTAATGATTTTCTAAAAGCTTTTCTGCATAGCTTGTCTGTTTCGGTAACTTGATAATTTAATTTTTCTTGCAGATATTTTTTTTCTGCTTTTTCAAAATAAATTACTCCTAATAAAAAATATGCGTCCGTATATTTTTGGTCGAATTGAATGGCTTGAAAAAGAAGGTCTTCTGCGACGTTTCTACTTATTTTGCTTTTTTTAAGTGCTTCCTTATATAATTTTAGTGCTTTTGAATCGTTTGTTCCGGAGCAATTTTGTTCTTGCCCGTTTAAATTGTAGGGCAAGAACAAAATTGAAAAAACAAGAGATATTATAATGAAAAATGTTTTCATCTGTAAATGAATTTGTAAAAAGTATTTTTTCAAGCTTTTATTTTAAACCGTAAAACGGTTCATTTATGTTTTATCTGTCTACAATTTTTCTACTTGTTGATTTGCACTTTCAATAATTTTATCAGCTTCAAGTTTTGCTTTATCGGTTAATTGAGTAGCTTTTTTATCTGCTTCAACATTTAAAGCTTTTGCTTTGTCTTCGGCTTCTTTCACCAATTTATCGGCAGTTAACTGAGCTGCTTTTTTAGTAATCGGATTTGTTGCTTGGCTGATAAGCTTATCTCCTTGTTTTTTTGCTTCGGAAATTAAAAGTTTTCCGGCATTGTCGGCTTCTTTTCTTATTTTATCTGCTTGATTTTTTGCTTCAAGAATTAAAGCATCAGCTTTTTTTTGTGCACTTTCAAGTATTTCTTTTGCTTTTTCTTTATCAACTCCGGTGTATTTTTCTATAACATCAAGTGTTTTATCTTTTAAATTATCTGTTAAATTTGAACCAAAACCTGTAATTTTTGGATTATCTACAGTACCTCCTATTTTTACGGAAACAGAAATATTTGCTGGAGAATCTCCGGGAATTTTTGAAAGAACGTTTGCTGCAAATTTTGATGGAAGTTCTAAATCGGTTTTGTAATCGATTGCTCCGTCGATTTTTTGATTTCCGCCAAATGTTGTTTTTATTCCTGCGATTTTAAAATTTGTAGGTTTTATTGTAATATTTCCGTCGTCCATTGTATATGAAATTTCAACATCTTTTAAAACAGGGTCGGCAAATTCTTTATATTTTGTTTTATCGGCAATTGCATTAAAAATTTTATTATTTTTTATACCGATATTATCCGACGAAAAAGTTCCTTTACTGTCCAAAGTATTATAAACAGGCATCATTTCGTTGTCAAGAACAGTTTGTAATGAAATATTTCCGTTGATTTTTCCGGAACAATATTCGGCAATCGGAGTAAATTTCTTTATTGTAACAAAAGATTTATAAAGAGTTGGAATATCAAAGTTTTTGAAAAGCAACGAAAAATCTGCTTTCGGTTCCGATTTGTTAACGGCAGTGTATGAACCGTTCATTTCTGTTGAACCTCCAAGCAATTCCATAAATATTTTTTCGAGTTTTGCAATTCCGTTTTTTGCAATAATTTTTCCTTTGATATTGGTAATTTCCAAATTATCATATTTTACTTTTTTCAAATTTGAATTAAGAGTAAAATCAATATTTTCGGGTATTTGAATAGGTTCAGAACTTGCAGTTTCGGTAGCCGTTTTATCGGTTTCGGTTGTTGTCGAAGAAGTAGATTCTCCCATAAACTCGTCAACATCAATATTATTTGAACTAAAATTGAAATCGGCTTTAAGTAATTCGTTTTTGAAAACGTAGGCGAAAACATTATAAATTTTTCCGTTAAGTTGAAAATCGCTTTTTGGAGTTTTAGCATCAAATGTTTTTAAATCAACAAATTGAGGCGAAAAGAACATGTCGGCTGTATTTATAATAAATTTTGGCATGTCCGGACTTATATATTCAAATTTGCTAAGATTTAAATTACCCTCTGCATAAAATTTATCGTAATTTCCGTTGTCGATGTCCGACATTTTTCCTTTAAATTTTATATCAGCCTGAGCAATTCCTTTAACCGACATTCCTTCATCGAGCGGAATAACATCGGCAATAGAATTGAAATCTATTTTCCCTGCAATTTTACCGTTCATATCAATATCTGCCAAAGTCATTTTGGCATAAAAAATTATATCAATAGGATTTTTTGCAATTTCAAAATGTGCTTTTTTAATATCAATAATCATATTGTCGCCGGTTCCTTCTTCAGCGTCAACTTTCATTTTTATATTAATATTTTCTACAGATTTCGGTAAGTCTGGATATTGAAAACGAGCATTTTCAACAATTAAATCTATTCCGAAAGCCGGCATCGAATAATCGTTGTAATTTCCTTTTACATAACCTGTCATAGAAAAAATACCCGATGTTTTTACACCTTCAAAATCTTTTGCATAAACTGCCGGAATCAAAGACAAAACGGCTTTAAAATCGTTTTTTGAAGCAGAAAATTTAATGTCGGAATAAATATTTGTGTCGGGCATTTCAACAAATCCGTCAAACGACATTGCCAACTCGTTCATAGTTAAATTATTTTCGGCAAAAGAAAATTTCCAATTTTTTAAATCTGAAATAATATTTGCTTTATAATCAACTTTAACTTTGCTTAAATATCTAACACCGTCGTAATCAACAGTAAGTTTTTCGATAACAGTTTTAAGGTCAAGGTTTGATAAATCGCCGACAATATCGCCTTTCAATTCAAGATTCATATTTTGAATATCGGCAACCATTGCTAATGATTTATCGTCGTAAATTATATTTCCTTTTTCTATTATAACTTTTTTAAGATTAATTTTCATTGGAGCTTCCTCTGTTTCTACGGGAGTTTCGGGTGTTGTAGCTGTTGTGTCGGAAATAGTAATATCGTAGTTTGTTTTTCCGTTTTCCAAAAAAATTACTTTTATTTTAGGTTGAATAAGCGCAATTGTTTTGAGTTTAATTTCGTTTCCGGAAATAACACTCATAAGATTTACACCCAAATCTACATATTTTGAATCAAAAAGTGTATCGGTAGCAAAAGTGTCTTTCCCTACAATGGAAATCTCTTTTATTCTGATACTTAAGTTTGGAAAATCTCTGAATAATGAAAGACTTATATCCGAAAATTTAACAACTGCATTTAGATTATTATTTGCTTGTTCGTTAGCAACTTTTATAATTTTTCCTTTGAATGCCAAAGGAATTATAAACATTAATGCAATAATTGAAACTATAATTATTGCAAATATTTTTAGTGATTTAATAAGTATTTTTGACATATTTCGGAATTTAGATTTTATAAACCTGTGAATGTTATTATTTGGTAAAATTATATAAAAGTATATAGCAAATATACAAATATAACGACAAATAGTTGTTATATATTTTTTATTAATTAATAGAAGATTTTTGCACTATTATTGTGAGAATAATTTTTTTGATTAACTTTGCATTCTGAAAAATGGACTCGTAGCATAATTGGATAGTGCTCCTGACTACGGATCAGAAGGTTGGGGGTTCGAATCCCTCCGAGTTCACATATTTGAAAATCATAGCTGTATAGATTTTATACAGCTTCTTTTATGGCTTCTTAGTAAATCTTACTTGATAAAATGTAATTTTTATTTGTTATAAATTAAAAGTTTTTTTAATTTTATTTATTATTCAAACAGATATACCAATGAAAAAATTATTCTACTTTTTTGTTTTCGCAATACTAATTTTTAACACTTCTTGTTTTGATACTTGCGAAGATTTAGGCTACACTTTTAAAGATTTACAAGTGAAAAGTTATTTTGCCGATAACAATAAAATAAATGTTTTTATTGATTTTGAAGCAGTTAAAGATTTACCGATTGAATATTTTACAAAAGCTAAAATAGATCATTCCAAAGAAATTGATTCGGTGTATTTTGTTTCAAATACAAGAATGATTGTTGAAATTTTTCTTGAAGGAATTTACGAAGAATCTGCCAAAAAAGATTTGGAAATAATGCTTGAGTTGCCTGACAGAGAAGATTATATAAAATGTTCGCATTTTTCAAAATATAAATATTTTAATAATGTGAGTTTTTCGATTAAAAAGGAAACATATACTGTTTACGAAATAATAATTGATGATTGGAAAGAAACTGTTATTGAAGATAAAAAATAAAAACTGTCTGAAAAATAATTCATATTTTCTCAGACAGTTATAGAAATTTAAAAAAAAATAGTCCCTCGCCGAACGAGAGAATTTAAACCTTGCATGACATCCATAAAAAAGAAATCAATTAAAATTGCAGAATTTTTTCTACAACATATTCAAAATCCGATTGTTCCGATATAGTTCCTGACGGCAAGCACAAACCTGTTTTGAAAAGACGTTCGGATACGCCGTTTGTGTATGACGGGCAATTTGCAAATACGGGTTGCAAGTGCATAGGTTTCCATAGCGGACGACTTTCGATATTAAATTTTTCCAAATATTGACGTAAATCCTCCGGCGTTCTTCCGACAGTTGAATCCATTATGACAGTTGTTAGCCATCTATTTGAGCGGAATTTAGAACCCGGTTCTTCTGTAAATTTGAATTCTTTGGATATTCCAAGCGTGTTTTTGTAAAAATCAAAAATTTCGCGTTTTTGTCGAACGCGTTCCGAGAGAATTTCCATTTGTCCGCGTCCGATTCCTGCAACAATATTGCTCATGCGATAGTTGTAACCGATGTGGCTGTGTTGATAGTAAGGCGCATTATCTCTTGCTTGAGTTGCTAAAAATCGGGTCTTTTGAATGGATTCGATATCATCTGAAATTAATGCACCGCCGCCTGAGGTTGTAATAATTTTATTACCGTTGAATGACAAAATGCCGTATTTACCAAATGTCCCGAGTGCTTTGCCGTTGTACGTACTGCCAAGTGCCTCCGCAGCGTCTTCTATAATCGGAATTTCGTAACGTTTTGAAATGTCCAGAATCTCATTCATCATTGCGGGCATACCATACAAATGAACGATAATTATTGCCTTCGGTTTTTTACCTTTGGAAAGTCTGTCTTTTATGGCTGTTTCCAAAAGTTCGGGAGACATGTTCCATGTTTCGTGCTCGCTGTCAATAAGTATAGGCGTTGCACCTACATATACTATTGGATTAACTGATGCCGAAAATGTGAAAGAAGAGACTAAAACTTCATCACCGACTCCGATATTGCTTAATATTAAAGCCAAATGAAGTGCAGCAGTACCCGAACTAAGAGCTGCTGATGCTTTCGAACCTGTGAATTTGCACAAATCTTCTTCAAATCCGTTCACGTTCGGACCAAGCGGTGCAACCCAGTTTGTATCGAATGCTTCTTTTACAAATTTTTGTTCGTGTCCGCTCATGTGCGGTGCCGATAACCAAATCCGTTTATTCATTTTATTTTGTTTTTATAATTTTTGCAGGAATTCCTACAGCAACACAATTTGCAGGAATATTTTTTGTTACAACACTACCTGCACCTACTGTTGTGTTTTCGCCTATGCTAAGTTGGTTTATGATTTGTGCGCCTGTTCCAACATATACTTTTTCGCCGATAAAAACATCTCCCGAAATATTTACTGACGGCATAAATGCACAGAAATCGGAAATTTCTGTGTCGTGTCCTACAGTGCAATTCAAATTCAGAATAACATGTTTCCCAATCTTTATGTTAGTGGTAATTACAACTCCGGCTGTGATTATTGACCCCTCGCCTATGGTCAAATAGTTTGAATTACCGAGAATTGCACGCGGATGAACAAGTGTTGCGAAAAGAACATTAGGATTTGTGATAGACGATAAAATTTTTTGTTTTGTTTCAGGCTCGCCAATTGCAATAACTACATACAATTTTTCGGAATAACTGTTCAGGACATTCATTCCGCCTATGTATGGACATCCTTTTACGGTGTTTGGCGTATTTGTGTTGTCATCAAAAAATCCGACAAAATTCCATTCAAGTTTAAATTCATTAATTTGGTCTATCAAATCGTGAACTTCGCGTCCGAAACCGCCTGCACCAAATATTGCTATATTTTTCATTTAATTTAGATATTAATTTGAACCATTAAATTTTTCCATGGTTGCAGCTTTTTCAGAATTTACTCCTTGTGGTACCAAAACACGATAAAACGTTAGAAAAAAGATTTTTAAGTCTAATAAGAACGATTGATTTTCAACATACCAGATGTCAAATTTGAATTTTTCCTGCCACGATATCGAATTTCGTCCGTTTATTTGCGCCCAACCGGAAATACCGGGAGTTACAGTGTGTCTGCGAAGCTGTTCCGAATTGTAAAGCGGTAAATACTCGGGTAAAAGTGGACGAGGACCGATAAATGACATGTCGCCTTTTAAAATATTTATTAGTTGCGGAATTTCGTCTAACGAGGTTTTACGAACAAACTTCCCTACAGGAGTAAGTCTTTCGAAATCACCTAATAAAACGCCAGCTTTATCTCTTGCATCGTTCATTGTTTTGAACTTATACACTTTGAAAATTCTGTTGTTTTTTCCAATTCTTTTTTGAGTAAAAAACGGTTTTCCGTGATTTGCCAATGCGAGTAACACCGTTATTATCAAAAAAATAGGCAATAAGCATACGAATGCTATACCTGAAAAACAAACATCAAACAACGGCTTGATAAAATGTTTATACATCTAATTGTCTTGTTTCACAAGGTTGTTGTTTAAACTCTTGCTTAATTTGATGCAATAATAAAACTTTATTTTTAAACTGCAAAGTATAGCAGAGAAGATTATACAAAATGTTCGTATTTTTCAAAATATAAATATTTTAATAATGTAAGTTTTTCGATTAAAAAAAGAAACATATACTGTTTACGAAATAATAATTGATGATTGGAAAGAAACTGTTATCGAAGATAAAAAATAAATAAAGTCTGCCTAAAAATTGGTTTTAGGCAGACTTGCATTTAATCTATATAAAATTAACCGCCGCAAGAATGATTGCAAGGTTTTGTGCTTCCGCAACCCGAACTATTTGTTGCATTGTCGGTTTTCATTCTTTCGTATTTGCAACATGCAGGTAAACTTGCATATACAGCATCTGTAGCTTTATACAATTTTGTGTCGTGCCCAACTTTTGCAATTTCTGCACTTATTGCGCTAACATTCGTTTTTTCGCTGTTATATTTCACTTCTACCATTTTTGTGTTAAGATCCCAAACGGCAGAACTTACTCCGTCTATTGCTTTTATAGTTTTTTCAATTCGTGTTTTACACATATCGCAACTTCCTAAAGCCAATATTTTTTCAGTTTTTACTGTTTGTGCATTCGCCATTAATATTGTAAGGCAAATGAAAATTAGTGTTGAAAATAATTTTTTCATAATTTTAAATTTTAAATTTCTTTTTTTTTTGATTGATTTTTAATTTGTAATTGAATTGCAAATATCTTAATAATGTTTTATATAAACTTCGTTTTTACAAAAATATTATTTCTAAATAATGTTTTATAATATTGATAATTGATATTTCAATAAATTGAATCTTTAACGCTTCCGCATTCAAGCATCAAACTTCCATAATAAGGGTTTTTAACTTTATTTTCTTTACTCAGCCAAAATCCACCTTTATTATTGTCGGCCATAGGGCAGAAAATTATATAAAATTTTTGACTTGAAATGTTGTATGACTTTAATATTTTGATGAATGCTTGCGAAAGTGGTTTAAATGAAACCCTTTGTAAATCAATGGTTTTTGCATTTTTAATCTTAGCAGATTCTTCAATAATTATTTGTTTTTGGTTATTGAGCAATTCCAAAGATTTTTTATCGCTTATATCAATTTTAATATTTGAAAATCCTAAATTTATTCTTTCTGCAAATTTCTTTGAACTCTCATTATCGGCCAAAATCAATGAATTTTTTAGGTGAATATAGTTCTCTGTAATTTTAAGAATTTCGGATTTTAAATTATTTCCAATTTTAAAATTGCTTAATGTTTCGTCGGAATTCATCATACTGCTTTTTCCGGCAAGTTGAGCAGCCGCATCAACACTGAAAGTTCCGTTTACAACAATTTCTTCGCTTTCCGATAATCCTTTAACAATAATGTAACCGCTTTGAGTTAATTCACCCAAAATTACTTCACGCATTTTAAAAACAGGTTCGGTTGAATTTGGCATTTTAACATAAACAATTGAACGAATTCCTGTCCACATTACCGCCGATTGAGGAACAATTATTTGTTCGATATTTTTTGATATTTCCGATTTTATTTTGCCTTTGGTAAACATTTCGGGTTTTAACAATCCGTCGCTGTTATCAACTTCAACTCTAACTTTTGCAACTCGTGTGATTGAATTTATTACAGGATCGATAAATGAAATTTTTCCGGTAAATTCTTTTCCCGGATATGATTCAACGGTAAAAGTTATATTATTTCCTTTTTTAATCCATTGAATATCGCTTTCATAAGCATCAAATAAAACCCAAACTCTTGATAAATCGGCAATTTCATATAAAGGTGTTCCGGACTGAACGTAATCGCCTTCATTTACTTTTTTATTTATTACAATTCCGCTTTCGGTAGCAATAATATCAAAAACAGTTTTTGCATTTTTTGAATTTTCAATTTCAGAAATTTGTTTATCTGATATTTTCAATTCTTTAAGTTTTTGTCGCGAAGCATTTACCAAAATTGATTGTTGCGGTTTCATATTTAATGCTTCAATAAATTCTGTTTGTGCATTTATTAGTTCAGGCGAATAAATTTTCCCGATAATTTGACCTTTATAAATTTGTTCTCCCGTAAAATTAATAGATAATTTTTCTATTCGTCCGCTAATATATGACGGAATCGTTTTTACTAATCTTTCATCTGTTGTAACTTTACCGTATAATTCGGTCTCTTTTATTGAATAGCCTTTTACCACTTTTAATGTTGAAATATTGGCAAGTTGAATTGCTTCTTCTGTCATTGCAACAGCGTTTGAATCTATTTCGGAAGTATTTGTATTTAAAGGAATTAAATCCATTCCGCATAAAGGGCACAAACCCGGTTTATCCATACGAATTTGAGGATGCATTGAGCATGTCCAAATTGTTTTAATTTTAGCATTTTCATTTTTTTCTTTTTGCGAATTGTTTGAACTTGTCGAAAAAACAAATCTTCCTATTAAAATTCCTACAATTAATATTAATCCGAATTTTAAGTATTTTGAGTTTAATATTTTTTTGAATTCCATTTCTATATGTTTTTTAAATTGGTACAAAATATTTTTGATATTTTTATATTACATTCCTATTAAATAATATAAATCGGCCATTGCATTATTATAATCCGATTCTGCATTTATTTTGTCAATTTCATAATTTAAAATTGCTTCTTGGGTTCTCAAAATTTCTTCAAAATCACTTTTCCCGTTTGTATATGAAGTTAATTGAAGAGCTAAAATTTGGTCTGAAATATTTTTTTGTTCAATACTCAATTTCTTATTACGCAAAGCATCGTTTTTATTTTTGTGAGCATTCAAAAATGCAACTTTAAAACTATTTTCAATATTTTTAATTTGCTCTTGTGCTGACAGTCCTTTGTCTGTTTCAATTTGAATTTGTGCATTATATTTATTTCTGTATATTGGCAAAGTAACTGTTACCATTGGCATAATCATGTCTTGTCCGTTCATCATATTTGTATTTCCGGGTCTTTCTTTTATTAGCGAATAATTTATTCCGACTCCAATCATTGGCAAACCCATTTTTTGAGCCATTTTATGTGCTGAAAATGAAGCATTAACATCAGATTGTAACATCTGAATCATCGGATGATTTGAAATGCTGTCTGAAAAACTTTCATAACTTATTTCTTGCCAAATTATTAAGCTGTCCGATAAATTTACATCAGAACTTAAATCTCTGTTAAGCAGCGAATTGAAATTTGCTTTTTGAATTAATAATTTTTCTTGCAAACTTTCAATTCTGTTTTTCAACGACGAAATTTCAATTTGAATTTGTAAAATATCTTTAAAAGATTGTCCGGTCGAAGAGTTCATTCCCGCAGAAACATTATTTGCTGCTGAAGAATTCGAATTTTGATTTACATCATTTCCGCTGTTTTGCATCGAACTCATTCCCGAAGCTGAACTTGAACTTTGTGAACCTGATGATGAATTTCCCGTGTTCATATTTCCGGAACTGCTATTTGATGTGCCGTGAATGTAGCTGTTGGTGATAGTTTTTTCTATAACTTTTAATAATTCAAGATTTTTATTCAGAATAAAAATTTCTTTATTTGTTTTTATCAAATTAAAATATTCAATTCTAACGTTTCTGTATAAATTCAATTTATAATCTTGTGCCACATATAATTTTGCCAAAGCCATTTGAGAAGCTTCGTCTTTCTTGGCTTTAAGTGTTCCAAACCATGGAAACATTTGCATTACGGTGATACTCGCCAGTTGATCTCCGCCGAGCAAACTCATAGGTTGCACGAATATTCCGAATTCTGCTGTCGGGTCGGGCAATGAGCCGACAACAGTTACATTTTTTAATTGTGCATTATAATCATAGAATTTTGATTTTAACTCCGGATTATTTTGTGCCGACATTTGTAAATATCTATTCAAAGTATCTTGACCGAGCGTGCAGTTTGATATTAGAATAAATATTATCGTTATATATTTCTTCATAATTTTTTAATGCTTTTATACAAATATTAATTTTCGTCAATTTCTGCTTTTGTTTCAATTTTCTTAAAATGTTTTTCTCTCCAAATAGCTTGAAGAACAGGAACTACAAACATTGTCATTGTTTGAATTATCATACCGCCAAAAGTAGGAATTGCCATTGGAATCATTATATCTGCTCCTTTTCCTGTTGAAGTTAAAACCGGTAAAAGTGCAATAATTGCTGTTGCAGTTGTCATCATTGCAGGTCGAACTCTTTTTACGCCGGCTATTATAACGGCTTCTCTAACTTCCAAAACACTTGCGGGGTTATATTCTTCAAAAACTTGGTGAATATATGTTCCCATAATTACGCCGTCGTCGGTTGCAATTCCAAATAATGCAATAAAACCAACCCAAACTGCAACACTTAAATTTATAGGATGAATTTGAAAAAGTTCCCGCATATTCATTCCGGAAATGCTAAAATCCATAAACCACGACTGACCATATAACCAAATCATTATAAAACCGCCTGCAAATGCAACAAATACTCCGGAAAAGTGAATTGATGAAGCAGTAAATGTTTTAAATTGAAAATAGAGTAAAAGAAAAACAGAGGCTAAAGCAATAGGAATTACAATTAATAAACGTTTTGTAGCTCTTATCTGTTGCTCGTAATTGCCTGCAAATTTGAAACTTACTCCGTGAGTTAATTTTATTTCGCCTGTTTCAATTTTATCTTTTAAAAATTTTTCTGCTTGTAAAACAGCATCAACTTCAGCTATATTTGTATCTTTATCGAAAATTATATATCCAACCAAAAAAGAATTTTCGCTTCTAATCATTTGCGGTCCTTTTGTGTAAGAAATTTCAGCCAATTCTGATAAAGGAATTTGAACACCCGACATTGAAGGAATTAATATTTTAGCTAATTCTTCCGGACTCGATCGCAACTCTCTGGGATAACGCAATCGCACCGGAAATCTCTCTCTTCCTTCAACAGTTGTAGTTATTGTCATTCCGCCGACAGCAGTTTCCAAAACTTCCTGAACTTCTTTGATTGTCATTCCGTAGCGAGCAATATTTTCTCGTTTCAAATCAATTTGAATATATGGTGCTCCAACGGCTCTGTCGTAAAATACTGATGAAGAAATTACATTCGGAGCTTTCTTTAGATATTTTTCAAATTGCAAACCTGCTTCTTCAATAGATTTTAAATTGGGACCGTAAATTTTTAATCCCATAGGTGCTCGCATTCCGGTCGAAAGCATTATTAATCTGGTTTGAATGGGTTGAAGTTTTGGAGCCGAAGTTAAACCGGGAATATTTGTAACTTTTACAATTTCATTCCAAATATCATCGGGTGTTTTTATGTGTTTTCTCCATTGTCTGAAATAATCTCCGCTTTCATCATCAACCAAAAGTTTAACTTTATCAACTATAATTCCTTCTTTTTCCGGATTATAAATTTTTCCGTCGGACAGAATATATTCTTTTTTTCGGTTAACTTTAAATCGTTTTCTGTGTCCGTTTTTATCCAAAATATATTCGGGCTTGTAATTAATTGTATTTTCAAACATTTGAACCGGAGCAGGATCCAATGCCGAGTTTACTCTTCCCCATTTTCCTACAGCAATATCCACTTCCGGAATTCCGGATAATCGCCTGTCTAACAATTTTATGTAATCAATATTTTGCTCAATTCCTGTATGAGGCATGCTTGTAGGCATCAGTAAAAATGAGCCTTCATTTAGTGCAGGCATAAATTCGTTTCCAACACCCGGAAATATTTCCGATGCACTTCCCCAAATTGAAGTTTTACGTATTTCCCAACCGATTTTTTCGGCCGGATATGCAATAAATCCGAATATTTTATTGAAACCTTGCCAAGCTAAAAGTCCGAAAAGCAATGTCAATATTGGTATTAAAAGAAATTTTTTCTTGTTTTCTAAACACCATCTTAAAATCTGTTCATAATATTTAACCATTAATCCAAGAACAGAAAGAATTGCACCAATAATTCCTGCTACAAAAATCAAATTAGAGAAACCGGAATTATGTGCACCAAGCGGCAACCATTCTTTCGAAAGTAACAAAACAGCGGTAAAAACTGTAATAAATATATTATTGAAATTTGTATAATTACTAAATTTTCCGGGTAATTTTTGAGTAAATAAATTATTTAATCCTATTAAAACTAAAGCAACAGCAATAAAAGTTTTAAAAAGAATTAAGAAAAATATACCTGCAATAATTAAAATTATATTGAAATAATTGCTTACTTTTTTTGTTTTTATTTTGATATTAAAAATAAAATATGACAATAACGGCAAAACAACCATTCCCAAAAAGAAAGTTGCAAGCAATGCAAATGTTTTTGTAAAAGCCAGCGGTCTGAAAAGTTTTCCTTCTGCTGCTTCCATTGCAAATACAGGCAAAAATGAAACAACAGTTGTTAAAAGAGCAGTTGTAATTGCCGGAGCAACTTCAACAGTTGCTTTAAAAATTAAATCTTTTAAGTCTTGACCTCGTGCATCTTTATTCTCCGGAATTTCTAAATGCCGAATAATATTTTCGACAAATACGATTCCAATATCAACCATAACTCCAATGGCAATTGCAATTCCGGAAAGAGCAACAATATTTGCATCAACCTTAAAAAATTTCATTGCAACAAAAGTCATAAGAACTGCAACAGGCAATAAACTTGAGATTAATATCGAAGCTCTAAGATTAAAAACCAATACAATAATTACAATAATAGTTATTAATATTTCGTGTGTAAGAGCCGATTCCAGAGTTCCAATTGTTTCTTTAATTAAATCTGTTCTGTCATAGAACGGAACAATTGTAACTTTAGAAACCGTTCCGTCGGCCAAGGTTTTTGTAGGCAAACCTGAAGACATTTCGTCAATTTTAGCTTTTAAATTTTCGATTACATTCATCGGGTTTGAACCGTAGCGAGCAACAACAACACCGCCGACAGCTTCAGCTCCTGATTTGTCCAATCCGCCTCTCCTGTTTCCCGGACCGAAACTTACATTTGCAATATCGCCGATTCTTACCGGAATATTTTCACGAACAGTAACAACAGCTAATCTTAAATCTTCAAGATTTTTGAGATAACCTAAACCTCTAATTACATATTCGGCTTTGTTTAGTTCTATAGTTTCAGCTCCAATGTCCAAATTTGAATTTTTAATTGCATTCATTACGTCCATTACCGAAACATTGAACGCTTTCATGGCATCGGGTTTTAAATCAACCTGATATTCTTTAACAAAACCGCCGACTGATGCAACATCCGAAACTCCTTCAGCTGTTGCGAGTGAATATTTTACGTAATAATCCTGAATTGTTCTAAGTTCTTGCGGATCCCAGCCGCCGGTAGGTTTTCCTGTTTTTGAATCACGACCTTCAAGAGTGTACCAATAAATTTGTCCGAGAGCTGTGGCATCAGGGCCGAGAGCGGGTTGAACACCTTCGGGAAGTGTACCTGCGGGCAATGAGTTAAGTTTCTCTAAAATTCGTGAACGACTCCAATAAAATTCTATATCGTCTTCAAAAATGATGTATATAAAACTCATTCCAAACATTGAAGTGCTTCTAATAGTTTTAACTCCGGGAATTCCTAAGAGCGATGATGTTAACGGATATGAAATTTGGTCTTCGATGTCTTTCGGTGATTTTCCCATCCATTCGGTCGAAACAATTTGTTGATTATCGCCTATGTCGGGAATTGCGTCAACCGGTACAGAATTTTTCGGTAAAAATCCGGTATTCCAATCAAATGGCGAATATATTAATCCTGCAAATACAAAAGTAACTACAAGCATAATTGTAATTAGTTTATTTGCAAGAAAAAATTTGATTATGTTATTAATCATTTTTCTTGAATTAATTATGAATAATTAGAATATTATTTCTGTGAAAACAAAAAAATAATTTTTGCTTTATAATTCTATAGAAAATAGATTATCAACATCTGAAAGTTTGCAGAAGAGCTGTTTTTTTGGAATAATATATTAGAGGAGGAGTTTTTTTGTATGAATTAAAATATAAATAATAGTGTTGATTTGAAAAAAAATCAACACTATTATTTATATTAAAAATTAAATCTTTCTCAATTTCTTGATTTGAAAATTCAAAATTTGATGTGATATAATCTGCTTTAAGAATATGAATTTCTGTTTCGTTATTGCAACATTTACATTCAGTTTTACAACACGATTTTGCATCTGTGTATAATGAAACAGAATACAATTTTCCGTTGGAATAATGCTTGTTTACAATTACTCCGGAAGATGAGAGAAGTAACAGAGCTACAATGATTATATTTATTATATTTCTAATCAAAATAATTAATTTGCGGTAAAGTTATTACATTATTTATTTATGTCAATACACTATTTATATTTTGTTTTGATTATACCAGTCTATTTCCCTTACAAAAGCATCTGTAAAACCCATTTTTTGCAAAATCATTAAATTATTTTCGGCTTCGTTTTTAAATTTATATTTTCCGAAAGTATAATGCCAATATCCTGTATTGCATTTATATTCAGAAGGTTTAGGATTTAAATTTTTAAATAAAATATCTTTTGAATTTTTTCTGATTTTAAAAGCACCTAATTGTATTGTATAAATACCTTTTTCAAAAGAATTTCCTGCCGAAAGATTGAAATTTGCATTATTATTTTTGTTGCCGTTAACATTTGAGTTATTATTTGTGCTATTGTTCACAATATTTGCAGGGTCGCCGTTTAAATTTATGTTGTTAACTTTTTGTCCGAATGCATATTGCTTTGTAGAATTATCAAGAATTGTAACAAGCACTTCATTATCGGAAAGATTACTTTTCATTAAATTTGTAGAAACTTTTTCGTCCGAAATGCCGTGTTTTTTCAAATAATCAACAATTGATTGAATTCTTTTGCTTGATATTTTTGAACTTGTAGTGTCTTTCACAGATAAATCAATTTGTAAATCGGGATTTTCTATGCTGAATTTTACAAGTGAATTTGCAAATATTTCCGATTCGTAATCTAAAATGTAATCGTCGTTTGCAAATTTTATTGCATATTGTTTATTTACATTTCCGGGTTCAATTTTTTGTAATGAAATTTTATTAAGATTTCTGGTTGAAATTGTATCAACAGGAGCCGAAAATGTAAAGGCTTCAAAAAAATATCCTTTTTCAGAAATTTCAGTAAAATAGTTTAAGCCTCTGTCAATATTTATTGAATATTCGCCGTATTCATTTGTTATTCCTTCATAAACGTTTGCTTTTGATTTTATGGAGAAAATATTTATTGAAATACTGTCGGAAATTTGATTTTCTATTAAAGCCAAACCTTTAATTTCCAAATATTTTAAACTTGAATCGGCATAATTTACCGAAAAAATATCTGCTCTTCCGATAGAACCGGTTCTGTTTGAAGTAAAAAAAGCTAATTTTTTATCCGGACTTAAATAATAAAAAATATCATCATCAATAGAATTTATAGGAACTCCAATATTTACAGGTTCCGAAAAGTTTTTCTTTCCTTTCGGTTCAACAGCAAAAATATCGTAACCGCCAATAGAGTTGTGCCCTTCAGAAGCAAAATAAAACGTTCCGTCGGGATGCAAGTAAGGAGAATTATCGTCAAATTTAGTGTTTATTTTATTTCCCAAATTTTCGGGATTAGACCATTTTCCTTTTCCGTCTTTGGTTATTTTGTAAATATCCAAACCACCGTAACCGTCAGATTTATCGCTAATAAAATATACAATATCGCCTGCATCGTTCATGCAAGCATCAGGCTCACGATAAATTGAGTTAATTTCTTTGAAAGGTTCGGGTTTCGTCCATTTATCTCCTTGTTTTTCAATATAATAAATATTTCCGTCGTAATGCAAAAGCATTTTGTCGCCAACAGATGAAATCCAACAAGTTGCATAACTTTTTTTATCGTTATCATAAATATTTAAAAGATTTATTGAATCTGCTTTAAAGTTTTGATATTTACAAGAATAAATATTTTCGTTGTATTCTCCGTCGAAACCTTTATCTTTGTTTGCTTTGCTCGAAATTTTTGAAGTGAAAATTAGTTCGTGATTAATTTCGATGTAAACAGGAGAATGTTCTGTATATTCGGAATTTACTTTGGTTCCTACATTTCTAACTCTTACAAAATCTTTGGCAGCATAATTCTTTTTTGCGTTAATACAATAATTTATTTCCCGTTCAAGAATATCAATAGATTTATAATCGGCATATTCTTTGTCTATTATTAATTTATTGAAAATATCCAAAGCTTTGTCGAATTCAAGATTTTTTCTGTAGGCAATTCCCAAAAGAAATGTAGCATCAATTTCGCCTTTTTTGCTTTTAGATTCGGTAAATAATTCCAAAGATTTTTGTAATGAAGGAATGGCTTTTTCGTGCAAATTAGGAGAATTAATATAGCAATATCCTAAAAGCATAAAAACTTCAGGGTCGTTAGGATTTTGTTTCGACAGTTTTTCGAATTCTTTAACAGCTTCCGGAATATTTCCTCCGTCAAGATATTTTTCTGCAGCCGAGAAATCTTGTGCTTTAGCAAAACTTGTAATAAATAATAGTATAATGATAATTTTTTGTTTCATCGATATTAATTTTTAAGGCATTTAATAACAATAACCATGCAAATTAGTAAATAGTTGCTTTTATTCTTTGTTTTTTTTTGATTTAAAATTTTTCGTTTATAAATAATTGAGTTACATAATTTAGTATAAAAAAACTAATTATCAAAACAATAAATAAAATTTAATTAAACATTTTTTTGAGGGTTAACACATTAATAATTACTTTCGCAGTTTGAAAATATAAGCAACGCTCTTTTAATTTTTATGACAGAAAAATTACAACACATGGACGAAAAAGATTTAATTTTAGACGAAAACACCGATTTAACTGCAAATGAAAGCAGTGTAAACGAACACGAAGAAACAAATAATATTGAAGAAATTTCACTTGAAAAGCTTGAAATAATAAACAATATTGATATTGCTTCCGAAACAGAAACGAAAGAAAAGGAAGTGAGCTACATCTCAGAAGAAATTGAGATTCTTCATTCGTCGGACGATTCTGAGACAGACGACGAAGACGAAACAAAATTAACGGAAGGTTACGACTTTTCCGATTTACATTACAATGAATTATTGTTGGTATTAAAAGAAATTATAGAAAAAGACGATTATGTTAAATCTATAAGAAAAGTAAATTCTTTGAAAGATGAATTTAATTTTAAAATAAGAAAACAAAAAGAAGATACAAGAAATAAATTTATAGCAGACGGTTCGGATATTAAGGATTTTGTTGAACCAAAATTAGATATCGAAAATGATTTCAATAATCTTTTAAATACATTCTACAACAAAAGAAACGAATTAAAAGAGAAAGAAGAAATTACCAAAAAAGAAAACCTTAAACTAAAATATGAAATTATTGAAGGAATAAAAAACTTGATTAATAAACCTGAAAGTTTTGAAACAACATACAATAATTTTAAATCTCTTCAACAAAAATGGCGAGAAATTGGTATTGTTCCAAAAAATGAAGTGAAATTAATGTGGGACGAATATCACCGCGAAGTAGAAAACTTTTATAAATATCTTGAAATAAATAAGGTTTTAAGAGATTTAGATTTAAAAAAGAATCTTGACGAAAAAATTATTTTGTGCGAAAAAGCAGAAGAACTTCTTACTGTTGAAAATATTTCGGAAGCCAGAAAATCGCTTCAAACCTTGCACGAATTATGGAAAGAAACAGGACCAATTTCAAAAGAAAAGAAAGATGAAGTTTGGGACAGATTTAAATCTGCAACAATATCAATAAATAAAAAATTCCAAGATCATTTTGATAAAATAAAAGAACAACAAGATAAAAACTTGGAATCAAAAGATTTCTTGTGTCAAAAAGCTGAAGAATATGCTCAAAATAATTACATAACACAAAAGGATTGGAAAGAAGCTTCGGTTCAAGTAATTAAACTGCAACAATTGTGGAAAGAAATCGGATACGTTCCTCAAAATAAAAATACCGAAATATATCAACGATTCAGAAATTCGTGTGATGTTTTCTTCGAAAAAATTAGAGATTTTTATTCAAAATCAAACGAAGAAAGAGACAATAACATGCAATTAAAAACCGATTTGTGCATTCAAGCCGAAAGTTTGCAAGAAAGCACAGAGTGGAAAAAAACATCTGAAATTTATAAAAATTTGCAAAACGAATGGAAAAAAATCGGACCTGTAAGTCAAAAACATTCAGATGCAATTTGGCAACGATTTAGAAAAGCATGTAACATATTTTTTGACAGAAAAAAAGATTACTTTTCAAACAGAAAAACTAACGAAGCAGAAAATCTTGAAAAGAAAAAAGCTTTAATTGAAGAAGTTAAGAATTATCAAGTTACAAATACACCCGAAGACTTAGAGAAATTAAAAGAATTTCAAAGACTTTGGACAGAAATAGGATTTGTTCCTTTTGAACAAAAAGATTCTGTTTACGATGAATATAGAGCAGCAATAGGAAGTCATTTTGAAAAACTTAATATTGATAAAAGCAAACAAGAAGAAATGAAATTTAATGAAAAACTTGAAAATTTTAAAGGTTCAAGAAATTCAAAAGAACTTGTAAACTCCGAAGTTGTTAGAATTCAAAATAAAATAGAAAAATTAGAAACCGACATTAAAATATTGGAAAATAATTTAGGATTTTTTGCAAACTCAAAAAATGCAGAAAACATGATAAATGAATTCAATAAAAAAATTGAAGTTTCAAAAAAAGAAGTAGATAATTTAAAGAAGCAAATATCACAGTTGTTAAAGGCTGAATAAAAATAAATAAATTGAAAGAAGTTAATTTCATTTTTGTAACAGGCGGAGTAACATCATCATTGGGAAAAGGAATAATTTCTGCTTCTTTAGCAAAATTATTGCAATCTCGCGGATATTCGGTTACAATTCAAAAAATTGATCCTTATATAAATATCGATCCCGGAACCTTAAATCCTTATGAACACGGCGAATGCTTTGTAACAGACGACGGTGCCGAAACAGATTTAGATTTGGGACATTATGAACGATTTCTGAATATCAGCACTTCGCAAGCCAATAATGTTACAACCGGAAGAATTTATCAAACCGTTATTAACAAAGAAAGAAAAGGCGAATATTTGGGAAAAACAGTTCAAATTGTTCCGCATATTACCGACGAAATTAAAAGAAGAATAAAACTTTTATCGAAGCAAAATTTTGATTTTGTAATTACCGAAATCGGCGGAACAGTCGGCGATATTGAATCATTACCATATATTGAAGCTGTTCGTCAGTTAAAATGGGAATTGGAAGGAAGAAGTGTTGTTATTCATTTAACGCTTGTGCCCTATTTGTCGGCATCAAAAGAACTTAAAACAAAACCAACCCAACATTCGGTAAAAATGTTGCTCGAAAACGGAGTTCAGCCCGATATTTTGGTTTTACGAACCGAAAGAACTTTAACAGACGATGTAAGAAATAAAGTAGCAAAATTTTGTAACGTAAGCCTTTCTTCGGTAATCGAATCTATTGATGTATCAACAATTTACGAAGTTCCGCTTTTAATGCAAAATGAAAAACTTGATGAAGCTGTTTTGAGAAAATTAAATTTCAAAATAGAAGAACAACCAAAACTTACAAAGTGGAAAGAAATTGTTGATAAAATTAAAAATCCCAAAATAACATTAACAATCGGACTTGTAGGAAAATACGTTGAATTGCCCGATGCATATAAATCAATTAACGAATCTCTTCTTCACGCAGGAGCCGAAAATGACGCAAAACCAATAATAAAATATATTCATTCCGAACAAATAACACCCGAAACTGTTGCAGAAATGATGAAGGATTGCGACGGAATTCTTGTTGCTCCGGGTTTTGGTCACAGAGGAATCGACGGAAAAATTGAAGCCGTAAAATATGCAAGAGAAAACAATATTCCTTTCTTGGGAATTTGCCTTGGAATGCAATGTGCAGTTATCGAATTTGCAAGAAATGTTCTAAACTTAAATAACGCACATTCAACAGAAATGTATAGAAACACACCGTTTCCGGTTATAGATTTAATGGAAGAACAAAAAAATATTATCGACATGGGCGGCACAATGCGTCTTGGAGCTTATGATTGTAACATTTCAAAAGATTCAAAAGCATTTAAAGCATATAAAAAAGAAAAAATAAAAGAAAGACACAGACACAGATATGAATTTAATAATAATTTCAAAACTAAATTTGAAGAAGCAGGAATGATTGCAACCGGAATTAATCCTGAATCCGATTTAGTGGAAATTATGGAATTAACCACAAATGACTGGTTCGTTGGAGTTCAATTTCACCCCGAATATAAATCAACAGTTTTGGTTCCACACCCAATTTTCATATCATTTATTGAAGCAAGCTTAAAAAATAAAAATAAAATTAATACTAAAAATGGATAGAAATAACATAATCGGAATTGTAATAATATTTATTCTTTTAGTTGGTTACTCTTTATGGATGCAACCCGGAGAAGAAGAACAATTAAAAATGCAACAAAAAAGAGATTCTTTGATTGCAGCTCAAATTGAAGAAGCAAAACTTGATTCAATTTACAAAATTCAAAAAGATTCTGCCGAAAAAGTTAAAGACAGTTTGAAAATCAATATAAACGGAGTTGATTCACTTCAAACAGTCGAAAATAAAAATGCTTTCGGTATATTTTCGGCTTCTGCAAGCGGAAAACAACAATTTATCACTCTTTATAATAAAAAACTAAAAGTGAAATTATCAACTTTGGGCGGTTATCCGTATTATGGCGAACTTCTCAATTTTAAAACCTTTGAAAAGAAACCTTTAGTTTTATTTGATGATAACGAAAATGTTTTAAGTCTTAATTTATATGTTGATAATAAATCTGTTTCAACAAAAGATTTATATTTTACATCAGAAAGCAGCGACACAATTGTTAATGCCGGAGAAAGCACAAAATCTGTAAAATTAAGATTAAATGCAGGCGAAGGAAAATATATTGAATATGTATATACTCTCGAACCAAACAGTTATGAACTAAAATACAATATCAATATTGTAGGTTTAAGTCAAAATATTGCATCAAACGCAAGTTATATTGATATGATTTGGGATTCAAAATCCAGAAGACACGAAAAAGGTGCCGAGTTTGAAGACAGATATACAACAACTTATTATAAATATGTTGACGATAAAGTTCAATATCTTTCAGAAACAAAAGATAAAGAAGAAGAAAAACTTGATACAAAAGTTAAATGGATAGCATATAAAGGACACTTCTTTTCATCTGTATTAATTGCCAACGACGCTTTAACTTCTGCCGTAACAAGTTATACAAAAGATCAGTTGCAAGAAAAATACTTAAAATCTAATCACACCGAAATTACTCTTCCTCACGATAATAAAGGAAATGACAATTTAAAATTTACATTTTATTTGGGTCCGAACGATTATGATATTTTGAAGAAAATTGAAGTAAACAAAGACGAAAATTTAGAGTTGAAGAGAATGATTCCGCTTGGTTGGGCTTTATTTCGTTGGGTAAATCAATATATTATAATTCCGCTTTTTAATTTACTTGACGGAACAGGATTAAATTACGGTATTATAATTTTGATAATGACATTCATTATAAAAACAGTGCTTTTTCCTTTTACATATAAATCATTTTCATCTTCGGCAAAAATGCGAGTTTTAAAACCGCAAATTGATGCAATAAACGCAAAAATTCCGAAAGAAAAAACAATGGAACGTCAACAAGCAACAATGTCTCTGTATAAAAAAGTTGGTGTAAATCCGCTTGGAGGCTGTTTGCCTATGCTATTCCAATTCCCTATTTTAATAGCAATGTATTTGTTTTTTCCTTCATCAATTGAATTAAGACAACAGCCGTTTTTGTGGGCCGACGATTTATCTTCTTACGATTCAATCCTAAATTTAGGATTTACAATTCCAATGTACGGCGATCATATAAGTTTATTCACACTACTTATGTCTGCGGCAATTCTTATTAGTACAATAATGAACGGCAATCAAATGAACGGAAGTTCAAACCAATTGCCCGGAATGAAATTAATGATGTATCTAATGCCCGTTATGATGCTTGTTTGGTTCAATAATTACTCTTCAGGTCTAAGTTATTATTATTTCTTATCAAATTTAATAACAATTGCACAAACATTAATAATAAGAAAAATGATTAATGAAGACGATCTCCTTGCAAAATTAAATGCAAACAAGAAGAAGGAAGTGAAAAAGTCAAAGTTTCAAACAAGACTTGAACTTATGGCAAAAGAAAGCACTGAAAGAAGAAAAAAATAATTAACAAAAGGAGACAAAAATAATTGTCTCCTTATTTTTTGGAAAAATTTTATAAAATATTGTTTTTGCATAATAATTAATTATCTTTATAACTAAATATATTATTAACACTTAAAATGTTTTTTTTATGAAAAGAATTTTTATTTTATTGCTCGCATTAGCGACACCTCTCAGCTTTTTGCTGGGGCAAGGCGTAACAACATCTTCTTTAAAAGGAAAGATTTTAGATTCTGACGGAAAAGAAGTTAAAGGAGTTACAGTTGCCGTAATAAATCAAGCAAACGGAAGTCAATACGGAACAATAAGTTTCGATGACGGAAGTTATAAATTACAAGGTTTGCAAGTTGGCGGACCATATAAAATTGTAGTTAGTTTAATTGGTTACGACACAAAAGAAGAAAACAACATTTTTCTTAAATTGAATGAAGAAGCTGTTATTAATTTTTCAATCAAACCTGTTGAAAGCGAAATTGGTGAAGTTGTTGTAACTTATGATCCTAACAATGTTATGAATTCAAACAGAACCGGTGCCGAAACAAATATCAGTTCTAAGCAAATTCAAATTTTACCTACAATTTCAAGAGGACAACAAGATTTAACAAGACTAACACCTCAGTCAAGCGGAAATAGTTTTGGAGGAAGGAACAGTTTATTTAACAATTTTTCATTAGACGGTTCAATTTTCAACAATTCTTTCGGATTAGATTACGCAACACCGGGCGGACAATCAGATGCACAACCGGTTTCAATGGATGCAATAGAACAAGTGCAAGTTTCATTAGCGCCTTTTGATGTTAGAGAAGGCGGATTTACAGGTGCAGGAGTTAATGCAGTTACAAAATCGGGAACAAACGATGTTAAAGCAACTGTATATTATTACACTCGTAACGAAAAAATGATAGGCAATAAAGTTGCCGGAGAAGAAATTCAAAATTTCGATTATAGTGCACTTCTCACGGGAGTAACTGTTGGCGGACCAATTGTGAAAAATAAATTATTCTTTTTTGTTAGTTTTGAAGCCGACAGAAGAGACCAATTAGCTCACGGTTTTGTTGCCAATGACGGTTCAAACACAGGTGCAAACGTTACATCAATAAGTGAAACAGATATAATTGCTGTTCAACAACATTTAATAGACGAATGGGGATATGATCCCGGAAGATATCAAGGTTATAATCATGAAACATATAATAACAAAATTCTTGCAAAATTAGACTGGAATATAAATGATAAACACAAATTCTCTGTTCGATATAATATGCTTGATGCTTGGAAAGATATTTTACCTCACCCCGAAGCAATAATTGGAAGAGGTCCAACAAGTTACAGACTTCCTTTTGAAAATGAATCATATACAATAAATAACGGCATTCAGTCTGTAATTTCAGAATTGAATTCACGTTTCAGTAATAAATTCTTTAATAAAGTAATTGCCGGATTTACTCAATTTAGCGATACCAGAGATCCTCATTCTTCACCGTTTCCTGTTATTGATATTTTTGATGCAAACGGAAATCTTGCAATTTCAGCAGGTTCTGAAATGTTTTCAACTCATAATATTTTAAATCAACAAGTAATTCAATTTACCGATAATATGACATATTATGCAGGAAAACACACAATAACAGGCGGAGTAAATTTTGAAAAATTCATGTTTGAAAATTCATTTAACTTATTCTATTATCCGTGGCATATGTATGGAAGTGTAGCAGATTTTTTAGCAACCACTGTTGCCGATGTTGATTATAATGCAGAAGTTGCTGCAGCAAATTCAAAACCTTACACTGTATCTTATGTAAATGTTGCACAATTAGGAGTTTATGCTCAAGATGAATTTAATCTTATGGATAATTTGAATGTTACAGTAGGCTTAAGAGTTGATGTGCCTTTCTATTTTAATGATATTGCTGCCGATACTGATATTCAGAATTATACAGGCTGGAAAAATACTCAAGGACAGAGCGTTTCAGTAGATCCTTCAAAATGGCCTTCAAATAATTTAATGTGGTCGCCAAGAATGGGATTTAATTGGGATGTTCTAAAAAATAATAAATTTAAAGTTAGAGGCGGAACAGGTATTTTCACAGGTCGTATTCCTTTTGTTTGGTTAGGTAACCAATCAACAAATTCTGTATTATCTCCGGGATATACTTTCCAAATTAACACAACTGAAGACGGATTCAAATATCCGCAAGTATGGAAAAGCGATTTAGCAATTGATTATGATTTAGGAAAAGGTTGGATTGCAAGCGTTGAAGGAATATACGGAAAAGATATTAATGCCGTTGTTCACAGAAATTATAATATGTTAGCTCCGAGTGAAACTCTTTCGGGAGCAGATAACAGAGCTATTTTTGCAGGTTTTAATGAAGTAAATATATATTCATCTGATCCTTCAGCTATTGCTTTCCTTGATGCGGGTGTAATTGTAATGGAAAATGTAAAAGACGGTTATCAAGCAAATCTTACCGGTCAACTTAAAAAGAGATTTGATTTTGGATTTGATTTTTCTGCGGCTTATACATATACAGAATCTAAAGATTACACTTCAATTCCTGCAGAAATTGCTGCTGACGCATTCCAAAGAAACCCGGTTGTCGGAGACCCGAATCAATCAATGTTTTCATATTCAAGATACGGACTTAAACACAGAATTATTGCTTCCGGCGTTTACAGAAAAGAATACGGTAAAATGGCAACATCTGTAGGAATGTTCTTTGAAATGGGAAAAGGAAACAGATATTCTTATACTTATGCAGGCGATTTAAATCAAGATGCAATAGTAAATAACGACCTTATTTATGTTCCTGCCGACCAATCTGAAATTAATTTCGGTACTGTAACTGCCGGAGTCGGCACAATTGCAACAGATGCATCTGCTCAATGGACTGCTCTTGAAGCTTTTATTAATCAAGATGAATATTTAAGCACAAGAAAAGGTGATTATGCAGAAAGAAACGGTGCAATGTTACCTTGGTTCAGTCAGTTAGATATAAGTGTTGCACAAGATTTTACTATAAAAGTTAAAGAAAAATCAAATACAATCAGAATTAGTGTTGATATTCTTAATGCAGGTAATATGATAAATTCTAATTGGGGAGTTAGAGAATTAGCTTCGACATATAATCCGATTACTTTCAACGGATTAGATGATAGCAATGTTCCATATTATTCTTTTAATACAAATTTAACACAATCACATATTCACGATACTTCAATTTTGTCGAAATGGCAAATGCAATTTGGTATCAGATATATATTTAATTAATAAAATTGAAAAATTAAGGGTGCCGATAAGCACCCTTTTTTTATTCTTTATGACTAATAAGAACTACTGCTCCGGAAATAATTATTAGCGGACCGAAATAAAATCCAATGAAATTCTCGGCAATTCCAAACCATTTTATCACAAACGATAAAAATATTACTGCCATTCCTACTCCAAGCAATAAAGCTCCAAATATTTTATTTGATTTATAATTCATAATTTAAAATTCATAATTTATAATTCATAATTCATAATTTAAAATTCATAATTCATAATTTATAATTTATAATTCATAATTTATTCCCATTCTATTGTTGCCGGAGGTTTTGAACTTAT
>DZBS01000125.1 GCA_022729995.1 Draconibacterium orientale
TGCAAGCGGTTCAATTACAAAATCGCGAGACGTAAACACACAAGCCGTTTTTAGTCTTAAAGGAAAACCGTTGAACGTTTATTCTCTCACAAAAAAAATTGTGTATGAAAACGAAGAATTTAATCTTTTGCAAGCAGCTCTAAATATCGAAGAAAGTTTGGACGATTTAAGATACAATTACATAATTATAGCAACCGATGCCGATGTTGACGGAATGCACATAAGACTTTTACTTATTACATTCTTTCTAAAATTTTTTCCGGAAGTGATAAAGAACAATCACCTTTATATACTTCAAACTCCGCTTTTTAGAGTTAGAAACAAAAAAGACACTTTTTATTGTTACACAGAAGAAGAAAGAGCCGATGCAATGCTAAAAGTCGGAAAAAACCCTGAAATTACACGCTTTAAAGGTCTTGGAGAAATTTCGCCCGATGAATTTAAACATTTCATTAACGAAACAATTAGACTTGAACCGGTAAAAATAAGAAAAGAAGATTCTGTTTCCGAAATGCTCGATTTTTATATGGGAAAAAACACACCGGAAAGACAAGATTTCATCATTGAAAATCTTAAAGTTGATGCTGATATTTAACAAATAAATAAACAAAAAGTGAAATCAAATATCAATATAAAAAACATTTTTCTGTCGGCTTTTGTATTACTGTTTTTATTTTCATGTAAAAATAACGTAAAAGAAATTTCGATAAATGCTTGTTATTCAAAAACAAAATCAAGTGTCTTTTATTTAAATACCGACAGTTTAGGAATTACCGATAAAATTGAATTGGAAAACGTAAATCCTGTAAATTTTAAAATTCTTAAAAACGAAAATCCTGAAAATTCTTGTGTTAATGCCGATATTTGGGCTCAAGATAATTTATCTGTTTTCTATAAATATTTTAAACTTAAAGCTGCCGACCCAAAAAAATTTAAAATTTTATCTCACGGATATTCAACCGACGGTAAAAATGTTTGGTTCAGAGAAAACCAAATTTCAAATGTCGACATTAAAGAATTTAAAGTAATAGGTGATTTTTTTGCTGCCGATAATAAAACAATTTGGTTTAAAGGACAAAAAACAAAAGGAATTTCCGACATAAAACATTTTGAAATTATTGACGGATTTTTTGCCAAAGACACAAGCAATATTTATCTTATTTCGGACACAATTTTCTTTAAAACCCATAATACAAACATCAAATATTTTAAACAAGCAACTTTTGAAAATTCCGACAATTTTCCGGAAATGAAATTTTATACTGACAGCAACAAGGTATTTATTTTCGAAAACGGATTAACAACTCCAAATGGTTACAGATTTATTTTTTTCGATACAAAACCCGAAGATTTTGTTGTTTACAAAGAGAAAAACTTTTTCTCCGACGGAAAAAATATCTTTTACGGAAAATTTATTTTACCCAAAACAGATGTTAAAACTTTTGAAGTTTTAGGAAATAAATATTCAAAAGATGCAAATAACGTGTATCACAAAAACAAAATAATATCAAAAGAAACAAAATCATTTGAATTGATACAAAACCAATTATTCGATGCAAAAGATAAAATGTATAAGTTCAAATCAGGAAAAATAATTCAATAAAAATATATATTAAAAAATACCCCAAAATGTCAGAAATTGAAATCACAAATACCGAAAACGAAAACCGAGATTATAAAATTAGATATATCTCCGGTATGTATAAAAATTGGTTTCTCGATTATGCTTCCTACGTAATTCTCGAAAGAGCAGTTCCGCATATTTCCGACGGATTAAAACCTGTTCAAAGAAGAATTCTTCATTCTATGAAAAGAATGGACGACGGAAGATATAATAAAGTTGCCAATATTATCGGTCACACAATGCAATTTCACCCTCACGGCGATGCTTCAATCGGCGATGCTTTAGTTCAGTTAGGACAAAAAGAATTGCTTATTGACATGCAAGGAAACTGGGGAAATATTTATACCGGCGACAGCGCAGCAGCTGCAAGATATATTGAAGCACGACCATCAAAATTTGCATTAGAAGTTGTTTTCAATCCAAAAACAACAGAATGGAAATCGTCTTACGACGGAAGAAATGAAGAACCGATTACACTTCCGGTGAAATTTCCGCTTTTGTTGGCGCAAGGTGTTGAAGGAATTGCAGTTGGATTAGCTTCAAAAATTCTTCCGCACAATTTTATCGAATTAATTGATGCTTCCATAAAATTTTTAAGAGGAGAAGAATTTGAATTATATCCCGATTTCCCGACAGGCGGATATGCAGATTTTTCAAACTACAACGACGGACTTAGAGGCGGAAAAGTTAGAGTAAGAGCAAAAATAAGAAAAGAAGATAAAAAAACTCTTATTATTGAAGATTTACCTTTCGGAAAAACTACCGGAACACTTATAGAATCTATAATTGCAGCAAACGATAAAGGAAAAATCAAAATAAATAAAATTGAAGATAACACTTCGGAATTTGTTCAAATTGTAATTAAACTTCCAAACGATGTTTCTTCCGATAAAACAATTGATGCACTTTATGCAGTTACAGATTGTGAAGTTTCAATTTCGCCAAATTCGACTGTAATTCACGATAATAAACCTTTATTTTTGGGTGTAACAGAGATTTTAAAAATATCGGCACAAAACACATTAAACCTTTTAAAGCTGGAGCTCGAAATTAGAAAAAAAGAACTCGAAGACGCTTGGCACATGTCATCATTAGAGAAAATTTTTATCGAAAACAGAATTTATAATAAAATTGAAGAGTGCGAAACTTGGGAAGCAATTATTGAAACTATAGACACCGGACTTAAACCATTCACCAAAAATCTTTTAAGACCTGTTACAGAAGAAGATATAACAAAACTTACCGAAATAAAAATCAAAAGAATTTCAAGATTCGACGCTTTTAAAGCCGACAGATATATTAAAAGTATTGAAGAAGAAATTATTGAAATAAATGATAAACTTGCACACATCGTAGATTTCACAATTGAATATTATCAAAGAATTAAAGACAAATTTGGAAAAGGAAAAGAAAGAAAAACAGAAATTAGAAACTTTGAAGATATTCAAGCACAAAAAGTTGTAATCAGAAATCTAAAATTATATGTAAATTACGAAGACGGATTTGCAGGAACATCTCTAAAACAAAACGATTATGTTGCAGAATGTTCAGATATCGACGATATAATTATTTTCAGAAAAGACGGTTCTTATGTTATTCGAAAGGTAGAAGAAAAATTCTACATTGGAAAAGAAGCTTTACATATTGATGTTTGGAAAAAAGACGACGAAAGAACAATCTACAATGTTATTTACAGAGACGGAAAAACCGGCTTCTATTACATCAAACGTTTCTTTGTGAAAGGAATTACCCGCGACAAAGAATATAACCTTACAAAAGACACCGAAGGCTCTAAAATATTATATTTTTCAGCCAATCCGAACGGAGAAGCTGAAACTGTCAGAATATTCCATCGTCCGAGAAAAAGGCTAAAAAAGAAAATTCTTGAACTCGATTTTAGAGAAATTGCCGTGAAAGGAAGACAAGCAATGGGAAATTTAGTTACAAAATATGCTGTTCAAAAAATTCAACTAAAAGATGAAGGTGTTTCAACTCTTGGCGGACTAAATGTTTGGTTCGACAACGATGTGAAAAGACTAAATACCGAAGAAAGAGGAACTTTTTTAGGAAATTTCAAGGGCGACGATAAAATTTTAGCAATATATCAGTCGGGTGAATATCAACTCACTAATTTTGATATTACAAATCATTTTGACCACGATATTCTTAAAATACAAAAATTTGATGCCGAAAAAAATTGGACTGCAGTTTACTTTGATGCAGAATTAAATCTCAATTACTTAAAAAGATTTGAAATTGAAGAAGCAGACAGAGAAGTTTCATTCATTGGCGACAATAAAGATTCAAAATTAATTCTTATTTCCGAAGAAGATTATCCGATGTTTGAAATAACATTTGGCGGAAAAAATCAAAAACGCGAAAAAGAAATAATTGATGCCGAAGAATTTATTACCGTTAAAAGCTACAAAGCTAAAGGAAAGCGACTTTCGATATACGAAATTGCCGAAATAATAGAAATTGAACCAAAACAAGTTGAAGAACCGGAAGACGAAGAAAATGAAGAAACTTCAGATTCTGTTGAAGAAACAAAAATTGAATTTAATGACGACCCTGATTTTGAAGTTGTTCAAACCGATGAAGAAGGAAATCAAATTGTTTTGGATTTATAAAAAAAATTTTTTATTCTGAATAATATAATTTTTAAAAAGCCTCAATATTAGGGCTTTTTTTATTTTTTTAAAAGACAAAAATCATATAAGTTTAAACGGAATTTTATTGAAAAGTGTTTAAATAATAATAAATTTGCTGAAAATTAAATCTAAAAAAACACAGATATGGCAATGACAATTATTGAGAAAATTATTGCAAACCACTCAAAAGCAAGCACGGTAAATCCGGGCGAAATTCACGATATTGAAATAGATATCAGAGCAGCCAGAGACTTTGGCGGACCAAACGTTGTGAAACATATTCTCGACAACGACTTAAATGTTGATGATATAAATAAAACATTTTTCACTTTTGATACAAACCCAACAGGTTCCGACCAAAAATATGCAGCAAACCAACATATTTGCAGAACTTTTGCACGAGACAGAGGCATTAAAGTTTTCGATATAAATCACGGAATAGGCACTCACTCATTTTTGGAAGCAGGTTTGGCATTTCCGGGTTGCACGGCCGTAACAACAGATTCGCATGCAAATATTCTCGGAGCAATCGGTGCATTCGGACAAGGAATGGGCGACAAAGATATTGCTGTTGCTTTCAATAAAGGTAAAGTTTGGTTTAAAGTTCCCGAATCGGTTAAAATTACTTTAACAGGTAAAAGACCAAAAAACATTTTTGCTAAAGATATAGTTCTTAATTTATTACACGAATTTGGAGCTAATTCTCTTTTGGGTTATTCGGTAGAACTTTATGGCGAAGAAGTAGACAAAATGACACTCGACGAAAGAATTACAATATCTTCGATGGGAACAGAAATGGGAACAATAATTATTATTTTCCCTCCAAATAAAGAAGTTATAGATTATTGCCAAGAAAGAACAAAAGAAAAATTTGAACCCGTTTTTGCCGATAAAGACGCAAAATATTCAAAAACCTTTGAAATTGATATTGAAAAATTTGTTCAAATGGTTTCTCTTCCGGGAAAACCTCACGACACAGTAAACATTATCAATGTAAAAAAAGTAAAAATTGACTCTGCATTCGTTGGAAGTTGCACAAACGGAAGAATTGAAGATATGCGTGAAGTTGCTTCGATATTAAAAGGAAGAAAAGTTGCTCCGGGTGTTGTATTAAAAATAGTACCTGCAACCGACAATATTTGGGAACAATGCTTGGAAGAAGGAATTATCAAAATTTTTAAAGACGCAGGGGCTTTGGTTTCTAATGCAGGTTGCGCAGGTTGTGCAGCCGGACAAGTTGGACAAAACGGTCCGGGAGAAATTACGATTAGCACCGGAAACAGAAATTTTCCGGGAAAACAAGGAAAAGGTAGCATGTATTTGGCATCTCCGGCAACAGTTGTTGCTTCGGCAATTGCAGGTTATATTACTACTTTGGACGAAATTCCGGTTGAGCCGGCATTATTCACAATGAAAGATATTGAAAATAAACAAAAAATTATTGTAAAAGAAATTGACCAAACACAAAATACAAACACTATAAAAGGTAAAGTTTGGTATATTAAAGAAGATAATATCGACACCGATATGATTTTTCATAACAGATATTTGGCAATTACCGATATTAATGAAATGGGACAATATACTTTCGATAATTTGAAAGATTACGAAGATTTTGCAAAAAACGCAAAACCCGGCGATATTGTAGTTGTTCAAAAAAACTTTGGAAGCGGAAGTTCTCGCCAACAAGCCGTTGATTGTTTTAAATCGCTGGGAATTCAAGCAATTATTGCCGAATCTTACGGCGCTATTTATGAAAGAAATGCTATTAACGCAGCGTTTCCGATTGTAACTTACAGTAATATTGATAATTTAGAATTGAAAAACGGCGACATTATTTCTGTTAACTTTAAAACCGGCGAAATTGTTAACGAAAAAAACGGCAAATCTGTTTCTGCCGAAAAATTCTCCGATGTTCAATTAGAAATTTACCAAAACGGCGGTTTATTTTAATTATTGAATTGACGGAATTAACTGAATTGACAGAATGGAACAATGGTTCAATGATATAATTATACAAATATATAATGATACAATGAAAAGCTAATAACCCAACGCTTCGACTTCGCCGGGCGACCGAAGTATCAAAAGCATAAATAAAAACATAGAATCAATATATTTCGGTTAAATCATTTATAAAAAAGGACTTTAGAATAAGTATTTTAGAAAATATTCAAGAAATTTATACTTTACAAAATAAAGAAAAACTATGAGCAAAAAGAAAAATATTGATAAAATAAATACAGAAAAAGGGCTTTCAAAATTAATGGATGAAATAGAAAAGAGAGATTTTAAAACTCAGGAAGAATTAAATGATTTTGTGAATAATTTGATGGGACAAAGTCTTGATAATTTGCCTGAAAGAACTGATAATAAAGGTCGCTCGCAAGATTTAGTTTTTGAAGCTTATGAACAGACAATTACAAAAGGAAAAAAATTAGTAATGCAAGCTCTTGAGTTAGACCCAAATAATGCAGATGCCTATAACTATTTAGCAAATATTGAAAAAGATTTAGACAAAGCAATAATTAAATATGAAAGGGCTATAAAAGCCGGAGAAAAATCACTCGGAAAGAAATTTTTTGAGGAAGAAAAAGGATATTTCTGGAGTTTGATTGAAACGCGTCCATATATGCGAGCAAAAGCAGGACTTGCAGATTGTTTATACGCAAAAAATGAAGTTGATAAAGCAATAGATATTTATGAAGAATTGTTAGAATTAAATCCAAGTGATAATCAGGGAATTAGATATTTATTATCCACTTTATTGTTAGGTAAAGATGACTTAATCAAATTTGAATTGTTTATTAAAAATAATGATGATGAAAATTGTGCAGTTTGGAATTACAATAATGCTCTGTATAGTTTCAAAAAATTAGGAAAAACAGCAAAAACGGAAAAAATTTTACTTAAAGCATTTAATAGTAATGAATTTGTAATAGAATATTTGTTGGGTTTGAAAAAAATGCCTGACGAACTACCCGAATATATTGGACGAGGAGATGAAAATGAAGCTGTTTCTTATGTTTATGGTTCATGGCAAATATGGGACAATACAGAAGGTACTTATGATTGGTTGTATGAATTTAAACAGAATAGATTGAAAATCAATTAACCGAATTATCTTATTTATAAAAATGTAAGACCTAAAATACATAAATAATGAAGAAAGGATTTTTATTTATTTCTGTTGCCTTTTTGCTTACAATATTAGGTTGTAAACCGTTTTTTCAGTTGATTAATGTTAGTCCTTCTCCTCAATTGAAAAATGTCACTTTTTCGGAAACAGACATAAATCCCGATTATCATTTTTATTATACTGACACACTTAATGATGAATATCTGAGAGAACTTCGTCAGGTTTATAAATTAGATTCATTAACAGAAAAAAAAGTTACCGAATTTGAAAAGATAAAAGCAATACTTGATTGGACAAACAAACAATGGACTCATAACGGAAATAATACACCTTCAAAATCAGATCCATTAACAATTTTGAAAGAAGCAAAAAACGGGAATAATTTTAGATGCGTTGAATATGGAATTGTGTCGGCAGCAGCATTAAACAGCATCAATATTCCGTCAAGACTTTTGGCATTAAAAACAGCAGATGTAGAAAAAGTAAAATATGGCGCCGGACATGTTGCTGCAGAAACTTATTCAAAAGAATTCAAAAAATGGATATTTATTGACGGACAGTTTAATGCAATTCCCGTATTAAATAATATTCCTTTAAATGCCTTTGAATTTCAAAAAGCAATTAAAGAAAGTATTGACAATTTGATAATAGTTAATAAATCCGGAGAATTTTCTAAAGAAGAAAAAGATAAATACATTAATTGGATTAGTAAGTATTTGTTTTATTACGACATAAGCTTTGATAACAGATATATTGAAGACAAAGTGAAAATTAATGAAAAATACAAATTAATGCTTGTTCCATTTAATGCAGAAAATCCATCTGTTTTTCAGCGAAAAAACAAAATAGATTATTGTTTATACACCAACAATATTAACGATTTTTATCAAAAGCCAAATTAATATTATTTTCAAAGTTTTCTATATTTTAAACAGTTTGTGTATAAAAAACGATAAAATGAATTTAGACAAAAAATATTGGAAAAATTTTTATGAAACAAATAATACAAATTGGGATATCGGTTATGCTTCGCCTGCAATTATTGAATTTATTGAAAAAGAAGTAAATAAAAATGCAAAAATTCTGTTTCCCGGAGCCGGAAATTCTCATGAAGCACAATATTTGTTTGAAAAAGGCTACAAAAACCTTTATGTTTTAGATATTATAAAATTGCCGTTTGAGAATTTGCTAAAACGCTGTCCGCAATTTCCTGAGGAAAATATAATTGTGGAAGATTTTTTTACGCACAAAAGCAGTTACGATATAATTATTGAGCAAACATTTTTCACATCGTTTGAACCCGAAAAGCGTGCCTATTTTGCCGGTAAAATATACGAACTTTTAAAATCTGACGGCAAATATGCGGGTTTGTTTTTTAATCATAAATTTAACGGCGACTTTCCACCTTTTGGAGCATTTCCGCATGAATATAAAGAAATTTTCGGCAACAAATTCAGTTTCGACAAATTTGAAACAGCCACAAACTCAATAAAACCAAGAAAAGGAAAAGAGATATTTTTTGTAATGAAAAAAATAAATTAGAAAAGCTCTACATGTCCGGATTTTTTTGGGAAACTTTTAAGAAGCACAAAAGTTCTTAATTATTGTTAGGTCATATTTATAGCTTCTTAATATTTCTTTATATCAGTTTTTTTTTCTAATATTTTTAGAAAAGCTCAACTTCAATTCGTTGAATAAATGCGGTAAGTCGGTATCTTAAACCTATTCCGGCTTCGGAAAGTGTCATTAAAACAAATATTTGTTCTCCGTGTTTGTCTACAATGAAAACTTCTTTTCTGGTGTTTACAAGAACGTTTTCTATATTTGATTTGAAAAATTCGCCAATATATTCTCCGTCAAATTCTTCTTCAAGATCGGTTATTACGACAGAAATATTTCTTCCCAAAACGCTTTCTTTATTATAACCCCAAAGTTCTTCGGCGGCTTTGTTAAAGAATTCGATGTTGTTGTCTTGGTTTATTGTGATTATTGCATCAAGCATTCCTTCAAGCGTTTTTTCGTGAAGGAGTTTAACTGTTTCAATTTCTCTAAATTGATTTTTCATTTCTTCT
>DZBS01000126.1:0-1457 GCA_022729995.1 Draconibacterium orientale
ATCAACAATTTTTAATACTTTCGCATTTAAATATGAGAATAAAAAATTACATAAATTCAAAATTACAAATAAATTTCGTAAAACAGTTTCTAACTCTTTTAACGGGTTCTGTTTCTGCCGAACTAATACTTTTTGCGTTCACTCCGCTTCTCACAAGAATTTATTCTGAAGAAGCATTCGGAATTTTCTTTATGTTTTCGAGCTTTGCAATGATTTTGAGAGTTGTTGCAAGTTTAAGATTTGAGCTTGCTCTTGTTTTACCGAAAAAGAACGAACATGCAATAAATCTGTTTGTTACGGCATTATTTTTTAATCTGATAATTAATATCATTTTTCTTATATTAATTTATTTTTTAAATGAAACAATTAGTCAAAGAATTTTTAAAACAGATATTGGAATTTGGATTTATTTATTGCCTATTAGTTCATTTTTTCTTGCAAATTTTGAAATATTCTCGGCTTGGAGCAACAGAACAGAAACATATAAAACAATATCAATTTCAAAAATAGGAAAATCGACATCAACCGGAATATTTCAGACAGTTTTAAATTTTATTAATTCTATTTCTTACGGATTAATTTTAGGTTTATTATTCGGACAAATAATTTCGGGTTTTTTAATTTTGAAACTAAATTTTAAAACTATTTATTCAAATTTAAAATTTTTCAGAATTAAAAGAGCATTTGTATTGATTCGCAAATATTCGAGCATTCCTATTTATAACACTTTGTTAAGTTTAATTTCGGTAATTTCTCAACAATTACCTTTGCTAATGTTAGGCTCGCTTTACGGAACTCAAGCAGCTGCATTTTTTGGTTTATCAATGAGAATTGTGAGTTCGCCCACAGGATTAATTGCCGATTCTATTGGTAAAGTTTTCTATAAAAAATCGGCCGATATGGTGAATTTGAAACTTAATATTTTCGATTTTGTTAAAAAATCTTTTATCAATTTAAACAAAATTGCAATCATTATTTTTGTTCCGATTTTTATTATTTCTTACTTTTTCGGTGATATTTTTGGCGATAATTGGAGCAATTCCGAGTTGATTACGAGAATAATGTTACCGTGGCTTTTCCTTAGTTTTTTGCATAATCCGGTTTCGTGGATAATTACCGTTTTGAACAAACAAAAAACGCTTACAGTTGCAAATATTTTTCTTTTAACAGGAAGATTTTTAGCAATTTGGATTTGCTTTAAACAAGGTTTTAATTTTACAGATTCTATAATTGCTTATTCCGTAGTAAGCTTTATTTACAGCAGTTTTATAATTGTATTTATTCTAAATATTTCTAAAAATTCAAATTCGGGATATTAAATTATTGAATCAGGCACTTTGTAAATATTATTTAATAAAAAATTATGTCCCTCAGAGACTTTCAACAAATTATAATTTTTCCTGTTATAATTTTATTAAATTTTAGTTTTTAAGTCCCGGAGGGACGATATTATGGTA
>DZBS01000126.1:1557-9375 GCA_022729995.1 Draconibacterium orientale
AAAAAAAAATTAAAACCACGTAGTGGTGAAATTATATTTCATCATTAAAATTATTTAATTAAGAATCTTTAAATTCAATTTAAAATTTTTGAAACGAATTTTTATGTTTTTCTTAAATATATAATGTCGTCCCTACAAGACTTTAAACCTGAATGTAATTTTTTTCTACCATAATGACGTCCCTACGGGACTTTTAATTGATTGTATAATTATAAAAACATTAATTTTATTGCAAAACGATATTCAAACCGCCATAATAAATTGTGTAATCGGAAACAACAAAACTTCTGTAAGCAGCTCCGGCACAAACATATAAATTAAGCGGACCGGCTTCCAAAAATTTGAATGAACCTGTTAATCCAAACTCGCTGAAAACTCTAACGCTGTTTGTCCAATCATATACATATCTGAAATCGGGAGCAAATAATATTCTTCTTTTCATAAATCCGAGTTCCATGCCCAAAAGCGATTCGTGATAGCCTTTTTTCAAATCAAAATCATAATATAAACCTTGACCGATTTCAAATTTAAAAACTTGTCCGGCAATAATGTTAAATTCTGCAAGTGCGTCGATACCTGATGTTTTAATAGTTGTATCATCTTTATAAATCATTTGATTAAAACGTATTTCGCCGGAATATGCACCGTAATTTCCTTTAATATTTGGCAAAATATTATAGAAATTTGAACCGCTTGCTGTTGCTAATCCGCCGATAAGTCCCATTTCAAAAGATGTTACCGAAGGATTTTTCTTTTTTGAACCCAACAATTTATGATGATAAGCTCCGGCTAAAACTCCGCCCAAATCCATAACAGACGACAAACAAGTATTATCCGAATTGTTATTGTTATCGTTGTTGTTTGTGTTATCATTGGGTTTAACATTATTGTTGTTTCCTCCCTGACTGTTGTTATCATTAGTTTTTTGGGCCGAAACCATACTGAATATAAACAATATACTCAGAATTGTAACTGTAATTTTCTTCATAGCTTTTATTTTTTTTAAATTAATTCAAATATAGTTTTTCAATTGTCTGTTTTGATTCAGACTAAAATTTTATCTTTGTAAAATTAAATAATATTAATATAAAAATGATAAAACTTCAAAAAAAAATAGTAATAACAGGCATTACGGGATTTGTTTTGCTAATAATTGCAGGTATCATCGGAAAATTATACTACAACAAAATTTGGAGTGAAAATGTTGTAAAATCAGGATTTCTATATATTCCGAATAATTCAGATTTTAGTGCAGTTTGCGATTCTTTAACGGCAAATAATTTTTTGGAAGATATTAATTCTTTCAAATGGGTTTCAAAAATTAAAAAATATGATTTAAAAGTAAAACCCGGAAAATATAAAATTGATAAAGGATTTTCAAATAACAGTATTGTAAATTTACTTCGTTCAGGAAACCAAACTCCTGTGGAAATTACATTCAATAATATTAGAGACATTAACGATTTTGCGGGAAAAGTTTCTAAAAAAATTGAAGCCGATTCTGCTTCGCTTTCCGAGCTTTTTTCCGATTCGGAATTTATTGAACAATTCGGATTTGAAAAAAACACGGTAATTTCGATGTTTATTCCAAACACATACCAATTTTACTGGAACACTTCTGCAAAAAAGTTTTTTGAAATAATGAATAATTACTACAATGAATTTTGGACACAAGAAAGAATTCAAAAGGCAAAAAAAATTGGTTTAAATAAAACCGAAGTTTCTGTTTTGGCATCAATTGTTCAGGCCGAACAAGCTGCTCATAACGACGAAAAAGCTAAAATTGCCGGACTTTATATTAACCGTTTAAACATGAAAATGCTTTTACAATCGGACCCGACAATTGTGTTTGCACTTGGCGATTTTGAAAAAAAACGTGTTTTGAATGAAGACAAAGAAATTAATTCGCCTTACAATACATACAAATTCACAGGTTTACCGCCCGGACCGATAAATATGCCGGAAATTTCGTCGATAGATGCGGTTTTGAATTTCGAAAAACACAATTATATTTTTATGTGTGCAAAAGAAGATTTTTCGGGTTACCATTATTTCTCGACAAATGCAAGGCAACACGAAATTTATGCCGACAGATATAGAAATGCACTCAACAAAAAACGAATTTGGAAATAATATCTTATTCAAACAGATTTCTTTTATCAAAATTATTTATTGATTTTCAAAAATTTCCAATTTATTTGAAGATTAAATTTTATATCTATATTAAAAAATATGGCATTATTTGGCAAGCCTTCCGAATTTTCTGAATATGATTTTAAAATACTATTTGAAAAGTATTACAAACAAATTAAAAATTTTCTATTCTATAAATCAGGAAACACGGCACTTTCGGAAGATTTAGCTCAAAATTCTTTTCTTACGTTGTGGGAAAACAGAAAAAGCGTAAAACCTGAAACTGCATCGAGTTATTTATACAAAATTGCCGAAAATTTATTTCTTAACGAATTCAAACACCAAAAAGTAATTAAAAATTTTGAGTTAGAATTTCTTTCAAACAATATTCTTTCAGAATCGCCGGAATTTATTTTGGAAGAAAAAGAATTCGAGCTAAAACTAAACCAAATTATTTCTTCGATTCCCGAAAAAAGCAGAACAGTTTTTTTGATGAACAGAATAGACAAACTTACTTATTCCGAAATTGCCGAAAGAACAGGAATTAGCGAAAAAGCAGTTGAGAAAAGAATGCAAAACGCTCTTCAAATCTTAAAAGAATTTTCTCTTAAAATATAAATAATTTACAAAAAAATGATTTCTTAATGCCTTAATAATCAAAATTATAAAAAATATTTTAAAATATATTCAAAAATAATTAGGGTATTTTACTTCGCAGTTGTATTAAAATTATAAAACATGATTAAAGAAACCAATAAAACGGAATTTATGTTTACCGATTCAGAAAATAACAAATTGTTTAAAAAATATCTTGAAGGAAAAATTTCTTCCGAAGAGATAAATATAATTTCGAGCGAAAACTCGAAATTATTAAACATTTTGGATAAATCGGGAAAAATAAATGTAGCCGAAAATAAATCGGAAGATGAAATTTGGAACGAAATATCTGTTAGAATAAAAAGAGAATCGCAACAAAAACATAGCATTTCACCTTTGGTAAGATATTCAATTTCAATTGCTGCAAGTATTTTATTAGCAATAGGAATATTATTTATTTTTCAAACTAAAGATTCGAAAATTTTTGCCGAAAGCGGAAAACAATTTACCGTAAATTTGCCCGACGGTTCTGAAGTTATATTAAATGCCGAGTCGGAAATATCTTATAATAAAAAGAATTGGGACAATAACAGAACATTAAAATTAAAAGGCGAAGCATATTTCAAAGTAAAAAAAGGCAGCAAATTTACTGTTGAAACAGAAAAAGGCAACATTCAGGTTTTGGGAACAAGTTTCAATATTTTTTCGCGAAACGGAAAACTTGAAGTAAAATGTTTCACCGGAAAAGTTAAAGTTTATAATAATACACAAAATCAAATAATTACGCCCGGCGAAGAAATAAAATTGGAACAAAATTCAAATCTCAAAAAATTTCAATTTGAAAATAAACAAATTGCCGAATGGACAAAGGGCGAATTTTATTTCGATTCGGCCGATTTAAAAACTGTTTTTGATGAAATTCAAAGACAATTCAACGTTAAAATTACACTTCCGGAAATTTCAGGAAGAAAATATACCGGTTTTTTCAACAATAAAAATCTTGAACAAGCTTTACAAAATGTATGCATACCAATGAAGTTGAGCTTTACAATTAAAAACAACAAAGTAGAAGTAAACGAAAATTTTAATTATTAATTTAAAAATTTAAGACACATGAAAAATAGTATTGTAAAATTTGCAATCATAGCATTTCTCGGAATTTTGCCGATTGTTTCTTGTAACAAAGAAAATCCGATTAACGAAGACGAAAAAACTTCGTTGGAAAGATATTTGGAATTCAGAACAAAAATGAATGCTTCGGGCGGAAGCACCGACCAATCAAGCGAATTTATGACAGTTATAGGCGCAAGTCAATTATATAACAAATCATTAAAATTAAAATCGCAAAAAGGCGACGATATTGTAACAGACAGCGTTCCTTCAGATACAACAGATTATTGGGAATATTGGACTTGTGCAACAGTTACCGAAACCGATAACGGCGACGGAACTTTCACAACAATTTACGATTACGGCGACGGTTGCGACGAATACGGCTCAATGACCAAAGGAAAAATTACATATATTTGGAGCAATGAAGGAAACGAATATTATTCAAAAGTAATTTACGATCATTATTACAGTTACGGAATGGAAATGAACGGTTTTTCGGAATATACTTTCACTTCCGACGAAAATTCATATTTTGAAGAAGGTGATTCGGGAGATTCTACTGTTTCAATCGGAATTTTCTATTGGTCGGGAACTTCAACCGGAAAAGACAATATTACAATGGTTTTCGATAGCGGCGAAAAATATTCATATATCTCAAATTTCTCCAATAAATGGGAAAATTCTTCATACACAGTTCTTGTTGGCGAATATTACTACAAAAGCGAACTTGACGGTTATGAATATCATTACAACGTAACAAATCCTTTAGTTTACAATTATGAATGCCCAAACACTTGGGTTCCGGTTTCGGGTGTCGAAACAATTTATTATAAAGATTCAACAGAAACATATTCATTTTTAATTTCTTACGGCGACGGAGCTTGCGATAATTTAGCAGTTATTATTGAAAACGGACAAATATCGGTTGTTGATTTTGGCGAATTACTTTACATTTACTGTGAAGATGATGCTTCGAGTGTTGTATCAAATAAAAACAAACATTAGATTTTTTCATATTAAAAGAAACAGCGGAGATTTCGGAAAGAAAAATTCCGCTGTTTTTTTATAAAAATCGCTTAATGGTTTTAAGATATTTTTTTAGCATATTTTTATTATTTATTATATTTTCCGAACGGATTAATGCACAAGAGAAAAAAGACATTTTAATTAATGAAACTTTTCAAAATGAAGAATTAAAAAGTGTATTAAAAACTTTGTCGGAAAAATATGATATTAAATTTGCTTATGACGATGCTGACATTAAAAATATAAAAATAAATCAAAAATTTAAAAACGAAGCACTTTCAAAAACTTTAAAAACCTTATTCTCAAAAACAAATCTTAAATATCAAATATCCGAAAACACAATATTATTATATTCAAAAACCAAAACAAATTTCGATATAAAAGAAAAAAAAACCGAGAAATTTACTTTACAAGGCATTGTAAAAGACGCTAAAACCGGAGAATCTTTGCCTTATGCTTCAATTATAATTCTAAATACACAAACAGGAACATACTCTAATGTTGACGGATATTTTTCGCTGTTAAATTTTGCCGAAGATACTCTAAATATAACAGTTATGTATTTGGGATATTTATCAAAAACTATAAGAAACATTCATTGTTCTCAAAACAAATTTATATATATAACGCTTGATAATGAAGAACAAAGCTTGAAAGAAATTAATGTAATAAAAGAAACAAATAAAATACTGGAAATCAAGAATAAAAGAGACGAACACGTTACAATAAATCCAAAATTTTTTAAAACAATGCCAAATCTCGGCGAAGCAGATGCTTTTAGAGCAATTCAGCTTTTATCGGGCATTTCGGGTTCAACAGAATCGGCTGCCGAAATTAAAGTTCAAGGCGGAAATTCCGACCAAAATCTTGTGCTTTACGACGGTTTTACAGTTTATCATCTCGACCATTTTTACGGAACTTTTAGTGCATTTAATTCAAACGCAATAAAAAATATTGATATTTACAAATCGGGTTTTGGTGCAAAATACGGCGGACGTGTTTCAAGCGTTATTGATATTACAGGAAAATCGGGAAATTTTAATAAATTTTCGGCTTCAGCAAATTTGAATTTAATAAGTTTATCCGGAAATATTGAAATTCCGATTGTGAAAAATAAAGTATCACTTTTTATTGCTGCAAGACGCTCTTACACAGATTTATTACAATCATATTTATATAAAGATTTACTTAACGGACTTCAAAGCAATTCCTCCGGAAATTTCTCGGGTATAGACCCTTTTTTTTATAACAACGAAAACAATAAATCTACATTTTATTTTTATGATTTGAATTCAAAATTAACTTTTAGAATTAATACAAAAAACATTGTTTCATTCAGCTTTTACCAAGGTTTGGATAAATTTAACAACAGTTTTTCCAATGCCGATTATTTTTTCGATAATAATACCGGATTTATGGAAAACAACAGTGTTGACACAAAATGGGGAAACAAGGGTTTTGCGGGTAAATGGTCAAAAAAGTGGAACGAAAATTTTTATTCTAAAATAAATTTGGCTTATTCAAAATATTTTAGCGATTTTGAAAACAAATGGCAAAACGCATATTTCGACAGCCTTGAATTTAAAAATTATTTTTATACCGAAACACAAAAAAATTCTATTCAAGAAATTAATTTTCAGTTAAATACAGAATATTTACCAAACAATAAAATTAAAATTGAATTTGGAACCGAAATTAGTTCACCAAAAATTATTTTTGAAAATTTTAGCACAAATGCAATCTCAAATAACGAAACTCAATCGGCAACAATATTATCTGCTTATTCTCAAGGCGAATTCAATATCACAAAAAATATAATTTTCACCTCTGGAATTAGAAATTCTTTCAATAATTTAACTCATAAAAACTATTTTGAACCAAGATTTTCGTCAAATTTTCAAATTGCAAAAAACATTAATATATCTGTTTCAATCGGGAAATATTATCAATTCATAAATCAAACGGTTTATAACAATATTTTGTCCGGAAATCACGATTTTTGGATACTTTCCGACAATATTAACAATCCGGAGTTGAGTTCTTTTCATTACAATTTAAGTTTAAGTTACTCTCACCCGGATTTTAACATAATTGCTACAATATTCAGAAAAAAAATTTCCGGACTTTCACAATACAATATAACATATACAAATCTTTATGTTCAATCCGTTGCCGACAGTTTACAAACAATTGGAGATTCAATTTCAAACCAAAGCGATTTTATTATTGATAATTCTGTATATCAATCATATCAATACAATTTAGGTAACGGATTTATTACCGGAACAGATTTTATGATTTATAAAAAATCGGGAATTTGGAACTCTTGGATTAGTATTTCATATTTTGATAAGAAAATTAAATATTTAACAGAAAGCGAGTTTTATAGTTCCAATATAGTTTCAGAAAACAATTTTGAGTTTAAAACTGTAAATCAAATAAATATAGGAAAATGGAATTTCTCCGGAACATGGGTTTTTAACAGTGTCAGGCAAATACCAAAAAACATTGAAAATTACAGAATCAATGTTTCAAACGGCTATGAAACAACTTCTTACAATCAAAGTCAAAAAGAAGCTCAGAAATTCTTCAACTACCATCGTATGGATATTTCCGTCAGCAGAATTTTCAAAACAAAATTTTGCGATATTAATACCGGAATTTCGGTTTTAAACCTATATAACAGAAAAAATATAAAACTTACACAATATTATTTTTCATATTGGAATTCTGCCGAAGCCGAAATTTCATCAACACCTTCGGTAACAGGAAACGCAGTAAAATTATTGAGTTTTACACCTGTTTTTTATCTGAATTTTAACTTCTAAAGAAAAATTTCAATTTCACGTTTAATCAAAATATTTCCTATATTTTAATTCTGAAAAATAAATTTTTTGAATTAGGCACTTTGAAAATAATTTGAAATAAATAATGTCGTCCCTACAGGAC
>DZBS01000127.1 GCA_022729995.1 Draconibacterium orientale
AAAAATCATAATTATCAGCGTTATCTGTGTTCTATTTTTTAATCGGACAACAATGTTTTTATATTTAAACTTTAAACAACAAAAAATAAATAAAAACCAAAAATTACTTGGCGGTAAATAATCAATAATATAATTTAGATGAATATAAATTTAGAAAAATGCTTAACGAAACTCTATTTAACGAACTGATATATGTATGGATTTTTATCGGTATAATAATTTTTCCGATTATGTTTTTTGTTAAGCCTCCTTACGGAAGACATACTCGTAAGAATTGGGGTGCACTGATAAACAATAAGTTGGGTTGGATTATTATGGAATTTCCTGCTTTGGCTGTTTTCATGTTTTTCTTTTTAAAAGGAAAAACAAATCAATCTTTTGTTGTTTGGATATTTTTCGGTTTTTGGGTTTTTCATTATTTCAACCGAAGCATTATTTATCCTTTCAGAACAAAAACTGCCAATAAACAAATTCCGTTTTTGATTGTATTTCTTGCAATATTTTTCAATTCGATAAACGGTTTTATAAACGGATATTATTTTGCAAATTTTCATCCGCAATATGATATTTCATGGCTTTATGATATTAGATTTATTATTGGAAGCATTATGTTTATTTTTGGAATGCTGATAAACAGGTTGGCAGACAATGACTTAATAAATTTAAGAAAACCCGGAGAAATCGGATATAAAATTCCTAACACACAATTATTCAAAAATATTTCGTGCCCAAACCACGCAGGCGAAATGTTGGAATGGGTTGGTTTTGCTGTATTAACATGGAGTTTGCCTGCATTGGCATTTGCAATTTGGACAATTTCAAATGTTTTGCCTCGCTCTTTATCGCATCATAAATGGTATAAAACAAATTTTGAAAATTATCCGGCAAACAGAAAAGCTGTAATTCCGTATATTTTGTAAATTTTAAATTCAATATAAATATGATTTTAAATTATAAAACAGGAAAACTTCCTGCAAGTTTTGTGATTACAGTCGCATTTTTTGTAATTATAGGAATTTGGCGACTAATTATTTTAGATTGGTTTGGAATAATACTTTTAATAATTGGAGCAACACTACTTTTAGTTAAATTTGGAATTAATATTGATACCGAAAATAAATTGATTAGGAATAATACAAGTATTTTTAATATGCCGAAAGGAAAATGGCTTGATATTTCTACTGTTCAATCTCTTCAAATAATTAAAGTAAAAGAAACTCAAAGCATGAATGTAGTTTCTATCAACAGAACAGAAAGCAAAATTGTGTATAAACTTTATATGATTTTACACTATAAAAAAATTGAAATTATTAAAGGAGATATTGATTTTATTAAAGAAGAAGCGAATAAAATTTCTAAAGGATTGAATGTTTCAATAATTTAAAAAGTCCAATTTATTTTATAAAAAAAGAAATGCCGCAAGATGAAAAGTATTCAATCTTACGGCTCTATATTTTATGTAAATTTGTTTACAATTCAAAATAATTATCGGAATCGGTATTTTTTGTTTTTCCTTCGTTTTTAAGTTTTTCGGCAATTTTTTTGCTCATTGTTTTTTCGGCAATTTCTTGTTCCATTTTTTTCATGGCATCTTCTTGTGCTTGCATTTCTATTTCAACTTCCATTTGTTTAAGCACTTCGCTTTCCGAAATTATACCAATATCTTCTTTTGGTTCTCCGGAAATTTTTTCGTCAACTTTCATAATATCAGCCAAAACATGCTCTTTTTGTTTTGAAGCTTTTTCTTGCCATTGGTTCATTATTTGTATTTTTTCAAGAACTCTTTCATCTTTCAAAAAATCTGTTGTATACATTTGAAGCGGCGATGAATAAACCCAAATTCTAAACCAAATTCGCAAAATAATAAATGCTTGTTGAACAAAAAACATTGCAATTACTCCAAATTTTGTATGAGTTCCGATTTCGGAATCAACTTTAAAATACAAAATTACAATTAGAGCAGGAACTAAAACTAACATTAAATATAGTCCGTAGGTTTTAAAAAAGTTTTTGAATACATATTTAAATCCTTCTTTTATAGATTTATATGTTTTAGAATTATCATAAAGTGCAGCATGAAATTTTGAATAATCGCCAACCATTAGAATTATCAGAATAACAAAGAAATGAATTATTGCAGCAATAATAAATGTTCTAATAATTGCAGCTTCTGAATTCACGCCGTCGGCAAAAGCAGAAATTATGAGAGTAGTCGGAATCCAAATCACAAATAATATAATGAGTTGAATTAATATCATTGAAATGCTTATTCTCAAAAATCGGAAAAAATTATATCCCGAACCGGAAAAAAAAGATGTCATTGTAAATTTATCTTGATTTAGAGTTCTAATAATTCCGCCGGCCAAAAAAACGCTAACAAGCCAATAAACGAAAAGCGACCATTTTATTTGACCCAAAATTAAGTTTATTCCTGATTGAGCGTTATTAATAAAATCGGATATTATACTGAAATTAAAATCTTTAAGTAAAGTTCCTGATGCTGTGCTGTATCCTAATTCTGAATCCATCATTCCGTATAAAGGTAAAATTATCATCATTCCCAAAAGCAGGTTGATGAAATAAATCAGTAATACAGGTCGTGGCAATCTAACTGCTTCTTTAAATCCTAAATAATATGCTTTTATAATATTCATCTGCTTAATTTATATCTTTTTTAATAATTTATTTGGACTATATTTAGTTTCCATTTTTTATCTAAATCATATTTTTTTCCGGCAAAAAAAACTGTTGTTCCAACAGCAGTACCAACAGCTCCAACGGCTGTAACCATTATTCCGACAACCATAACTAAAGGTCCGGCACATCCGGCTTCTTCGGTTCCGGATAAAATATTTATTCCCAAACCGTCAACAACTAAACCTACACCTCCAATAATTCCACCGGTTATTAAAGTTGCTCTAAACCTTATTTTTATTTTTTGAATTTCGGAAACATTATATTCGGTTCCGTCTACAAAAAATGATGAAATACCTATACTGTCGATATTTCCCGAAAATTTATTTCCTTGATACCAAAATCTTATAGTTTTTCCTTCGTGCAAATACTTAACTTTATCACTTTCAATCTTTTTCAATTCAAGTACTACTTCATTCTTTTGTGCAAATATTTCTGAAATTGATATTAAAATAAAAATATTTATCAGAAATATTGTCGGTAAAAATTTTGATGTAATTTTTTTCATAATTGATAAGTTTTTAAATTATGCAAAAAACGAAATCAGTTGCAACAGATTTTGAAGTCGGAACAAAAATTTTAAAACATATTTATAAATTCCGGTTCTTTGAGGTTCAACTGTTTTACTGTTATTTATAAAATTTGTATCTAATGTAATTTTGTTATACGGATCAATTTTTACCGAAACAATTTGTTCGCTGCCTTTAAATTCAAATACTTTGGTTCTGGTTTTTCCGTCCCAAGTTTTAACAACATTATCGCCGTTATCAAACTCAATAAGAAGTTCCACAGGCATAATAAAATCGCCGTTTCTTCTTAAAACTACTTTTGATGTAAAATTATTTTTTGAATAATCAGCAGTTTTAATAGATTTTGTTGTTCCCGAACCAAAACTTCCGGCAAATCCGGCCAGTTTATGATTTGAAATAGAATATACTTCATAATCGCAAGTTGATGTTGAATATAAAACTTGGTCGAAAAACCAATTCATATTTTCACCATATTTATTTTCAAGTTCATGCGAATAAACTTCATTCACAATATTAATAAAATCTTGTGTTTTAGGATGTTTAAATTTGAATCGCTCGTAATAAGTATGCATTACTTTATTCATGTTTTCGCGTCCAATCAAATTATCAACAGTATTGAGAAAAGTTGCGGGTTTATTGTAAGACATAACAGCATATTCGCCTTCGGAATATTCCCATGATTTTTTGTAAACTTCAGAAATTGCAGCATGTCCGCCGTGAACATATCCTGAACGTTGAATTTCTCCATCGCCGATTGTAAGTCCGAAAAAATCTATAAGTGAATTTTTTGGACCGTAGGTTTCGTCCATAATTCTTGTTTCCATATATGAATTTATTCCTTCGTCCAGCCAAGCTTCTTCAAATTCGTTGCTTGCAATAATTCCCATAAAATATTGGTGTCCAAATTCATGAATAACAACCATTTCGGTATATCTAATTCCTTCGGGAATTCTGCGAAATGTTCCGGCTGTAATCAACATCGGATATTCCATTCCGCCTGCACCGGGCGCATCTGTTGGCGGATCAACAACTGTAATAATATTATATGGATATTTTCCTAATGTTTTCTCAAAATATTCAAGTGCTGTAACTGTAGCAAATCTGTGACGTTCGGCCAAATATAAATGTTCGGGTTGTAATAGAATTCTAATTTTAACATTTTTCCATTCATATTCTTTAACTTTATATCTTTCGGAAGCTGTCCATGCAAAATCAATTACATCTTTGGCTACAAATTTTAAAGTTTTTGTTCCGTTTGTATTATTTTTTTCTGAAATTAATTCTCCGGTTGCGCCAACAACATATTTTTGAGGAAGAGTAATGTTAACTTTGTAAACACCAAAATCGGCATAAAATTCAGAATTTGAGTGATATTGATGACAATTCCAAGCCCAATTTCCTTTTTCATTTTTTTCAAATACACCAATTTTTGGAAACCATTGCCCGACCATAAAAAAGTTTTCACTAAAACCGGACCTTGCAAAAACCCGAGGCAATTTCACTTGAAATTCAAAATCTAATTCCATTTTTTCTCCGGGTCTGATTTTGCTTGGCAATCTGACAGAGAACACAGTATTATCTTCCGGATTATTATCGTCGGGTTGAATAAAATTAATTTTTCCCAATAAATTATTTCCGAATTGGTCTCTAAATTTTGAGATTTCGATCCAACCCCAAGAATTTGAGTCGGCAACTTTAATAAAATTTCCTCTTGACTGACCGCCCGATTCTTTCATAAATGTTGATGCAGTATTTTTAAAAGCATTCATATAAGTATGAAATTGCAATTCGCTTAAAGTGTCGGTAGAAGTATTTATCCACGACATTCTCATTTTTGCGGTAATAATTTTCGTTTCCGGGTCTAAATTTGCATCTATTCTATATTCAACAACTCTATTGCTCAAAATAGTAGTATCTATCTCTTGTGCACTAATACTTATAGAGTTAAAAAATATTATTAGAAAAAAAAGATACAGTTTTCTTAGTTTTTTCATATTTTAGGGGTAATGTTTTCACTTGATTGTCAAATTTATATAAATTTTTCAATAAATAAATAAATTTTAGCAATGTTTTTTTACACAATTAATAAAATATATTACCTTTACTTGTTATTAATTCTAATAATTTATAATTAATATTTTAAAAACATTCAAATAAATGACAAGAGTTATATCGATAAGCAACCACAAAGGCGGTGTAGGCAAAACAACATCTGTGGTAAATTTGGGCGCAGCACTTGCAAATTTTAAAAAGAAAGTTCTTCTTGTTGATATGGATCCGCAAGCAAATATGAGCGTAAGTTTTGGCATTTCCGATGCCGAAGAAAATGTTTACATGGCATTAAAAGGCGAACAAATATTAAAACCGATTAATGTTTATAAAAATTTAGACATAATTGCATCTACACTTGACTTATCGGGTGCAGAAACAGAACTTAGTGCGGAAGCGGGTAGGGAATACATTTTTCAAGAACTTCTTGAACCTATAAAAGCAAATTACGATTATGTTTTAATTGATTGTCCGCCATCGTTGGGTTTGCTCACAGTAAATGCTTTTACTGCTTCCGATGAAATTTTTATTCCAATTCAGCCTCATTATTTGGCAATTAAAGGTTTAACAAAAATTCTTGAAGTTGTTAATAAAATAAAGAAAAGATTAAACAAAAATCTTGAAATCACAGGTGTTTTCGTTACAATGTTCGACAAAAGAAAAATTCTTCACAAAGATGTTTATGAAACAATAGTTACATATTTTCAAGACAGAGTTTTTAGAACATTAATTCGCGAAAATATTGCACTTGCTGAAGCACCAAGCGCCGGACTTGATATTTTCAGATATGATCATAACAGTAACGGAGCCGACGATTATTTACATTTGGCAAAAGAAGTTATTAAATCCGAGAAAAAAGATTCGTAGTAAATATCTAAATTTCAATTAAATGTCAAAAAAAAATTTCAAAGGAGGTTTAGATAATCTTTTGTCGAGTTCCGAATTCGATAACGAAATGTTTTCAAACCATAACATTGAAAATATTGAAATTGGCGAAGAAATGAAACATTGGCTGTTGATAAAAATTGAAAGGCTTAATGAAGAATTATTTCTTTGGCGAACAGGAAAAATTAATGTTAATGAATTTAATGAAAGCCTTAAAAAACATAATCTTAAATATAATCCGCAAACTAACCGAATTGAATAGTAAAGAATATTTTAGAAAAAATTTTGTTTCATATATTATATTATTTTTAACTGCTTTTTCTTTTTGGATTTTTCTTCCTTCAAAACTTTTTAATAATCCGGTTTGCACTGTAATAACCGACCAAAACAATGAACTTCTCGGAGCAAATATTGCCGACGACGGTCAGTATAGATTCCCGGAAACAAAAAATATTTCTGAAAAATATAAAACTGCTTTAATTAATTTTGAAGATAAAAGATTTCTTTATCATCCCGGTTTTGATATTTTTTCAATAATTAGAGCTTTTAAACAAAACCTTTCAAACGGAGAAATAGCAAGCGGAGGAAGCACAATTTCAATGCAAGTTATTCGGCTTTCGCGAAAAAATAAAAAAAGAACTTATTTAGAAAAAGTTATTGAAATATTTCTTGCATTTAGATTGGAATTTTCATATTCAAAAAATGAAATACTAAAATTATACGCTTCAAATGCACCTTTTGGCGGAAATATTGTGGGAATTGATGCCGCAGTTTGGCGATATTTTGGCATAAAATCAGAAAATATTACATGGGCTCAAGCTGCAACTTTGGCTGTTTTACCAAATTCTCCGTCGCTTATTAATCCGGGAAGAAACAGAAATGAACTTCTATTAAAAAGAAATAAGTTATTAAAAAATCTGCTTTCAAAAAATAAAATTTCGCAAGAAGATTACGAACTTGCTGTTGATGAGCCAATTCCGGATAAACCAAATCCATTTCCTGATATTGCCCAACATTTGCTTTTCAAAATAAAGAACGAAAATAAATCGGGCGGATTTTTTCAAACTACAATAGATAAAAATATTCAAATTAAGACAATTGAAATTGTAAATAAACATCACAACCAATTGAGCGGAAACGGTATAAACAATATTTCCGCAATTATTATTGAGATTGAAACCGGAAATGTTCTGACATATATCGGAAATTCAAATACAAAAAATAACGGTGAAGATGTTGATTTAGTAAATGCAAGAAGAACCACCGGAAGTATTTTAAAACCGTTTTTATATGCCTGCATGTTAAATTCCGGTGACATTTTGCCCGAAGCTTTAGTTTTTGATATTCCTACTTTTATTGGCGGATATAGTCCGAAAAATTATAGTAATGGTTACGACGGAGCAGTTCCGGCAAGCGAAGCTTTGGCTCGTTCGCTAAATATTCCGGCTGTAAGGATGCTTCGCCAATATGGAGTTGATAAATTTTACTACGATTTACAAAAATTAGGTTTCACGTCTTTAGATAATGGTCCAAATCATTACGGATTATCATTAATACTTGGCGGTGCGGAAGGTTCGCTTTGGGATATTTCGGGAATGTACGCTTCAATGGCAAGAGTGCTTGTGAATTACGAAAAATATGGGGGAAAATATAACAATTCGGATTATCACGAGCCAAATGTTTATTTTAAGAAAGAAGAAAAATCGGATTATCAAATTTGGACAAATCTTGATAAGCACGGATTTATAGACGCTGCATCAATTTGGTTTACTTTTGACGCTTTAACAAAACTTGAACGACCCGGAATTGAAAACAGCTGGGAAAGTTTTAATTCTTCGGAAAAAATATCGTGGAAAACAGGAACAAGTTTCGGATTTAAAGATGCTTGGGCAATTGGAGTAACTCCAAAATATATTGTGGGTGTTTGGGTCGGAAACGCAGACGGGGAGGGCAGACCCGACCTTATTGGAGCAAGAACTGCAGGACCTGTAATGTTCGATATTTTTAAATCACTGTCGTCATCGAAAAAATGGTTTTCAAAACCCAAAAATGAAATGATTTCTGTTGATATTTGTTCGCAATCGGGATATTTAGCCGGAACAAATTGCGAAAATATTATAAAAAAACAAATTCCTAAAAACGGTATCAGATTTGATGTTTGTCCTTATCATTTCTTGTATCATTTCGATAAATCCGAAGATTATCGGGTGAATATTAATTGTGAAAGCGAAGAAAATATCGTTTCAAAAAAATGCTTTGTTTTGCCGCCTTCGGTTGAAATTTATTATAAACTAAAAAATCCTTCCTATAAATTTTTATCGCCTTACCGCAAAGATTGTATTGAGTCGGAAAACTCCGACAATTCTGAAATGGAGATTATTTACCCTTACAATAATTCAAAAATTTATATTCCGGTTTATCTCGACGGAACTTATGGAACAACTGTGTTTCAAGCTTCTCACAGAAATAAAAATTCCAAAATATTTTGGTATTTGAATGATAAATTAATTTCTCAAACACAAGGGAAACACGAAATAGAATTGCGCCCGAAAGAAGGAAATTACACTTTAACAATAATTGACGAAAACGGAGAAAGTAAAACATGTAAATTTGAAGTAACAAGCGAAAAATAATTCTATTTTAATTTCTTGTAATAATATAAGGTGTGATTTAATTTTAACTCCGGATGAAGAATTGTAATAATATCTTTTAAAATAACATCGGGCTTAACAACACCGGATTCCATAAAATCGTTTCCGCCCAAATTGCTCATTCTGTTATTTCTGTTATAAATATTTTTTGTTTTTACGGATTTAAATTTCGACAATCGAGAATCGTAACCAATAATTTCACTAACAGAAACGGCATCTCCGGAATTTAGCCAAAAATCATTATTTCGCCACATTAAATAAATATTTGAAATATCTGCAGGAAAATTTCTCATATTTTCATTATTCAAACTTTTATAATTTCCGCCTGCATCATTAATAAGTTGAGCAATATTTGAGTTGTTTCCGGGAATATACCAAACGCCTTTCCAAGGTAAATTCAGCATTACGGTTGGTTTTTTATTTACCTTTTGAGCTATGGATTTTAGCTCGTTATATCTGTAAAAAATAGAATCGGAGATTTTATCGGATAAATTTCTCTTGTCAAAAAATTCACCAAAAAACTTTATCCAT
>DZBS01000027.1:0-21211 GCA_022729995.1 Draconibacterium orientale
AAATATATTGTTTTTTTTTAAATTCAAGAACTAAAATTACTTATGAATTTAATAATTATTTTGCTTTTTTTTATTTAATTGTTTGCCAATATATTACAAATAGAAATAAGGCTGTTTTAAAAGTATAAATTTGAAAATGTTTCAGAAATTTTTATTTTATATATTAATAAAATTTTGAATTTCTTCTTTCCAAAACGCCAAATTGTATTCCTTTAAAAACAGCCTTATAATTTAACAGTAAAAATTATTAAATAATTTTCATATCATCAAGCACATTCATTACTGTTTTTACCGCAGCAGCAGAATCTTTAAGTAATTGATATTCGGCTTCATTCATGTCAATTTCAATAATTTTTTCGATACCTGATTTTCCAAGAATAACAGGAACTCCAAGATAAATGTCGTTCATTTTATATTCACCTTGCATTAAAGAACATACAGGGAAAACTCTTTTTTCGTCGTTAATAATTGCTTTACACATTTGTGCGGCAGCAGCTCCGGGAGCATACCAAGCAGAAGTTCCCATGAGAGCAACTAATTCGCCTCCTCCGTTTTTTGTTCTTGTAACAATTTTATCTAATTTATCTTTTTCAACAAGTTCTGTAACCGGAATTCCGCTAACAGTTGTGTATCTTGGCAACGGAACCATTGTGTCGCCGTGTCCGCCCATAAGCAGAGCTTGAATATCCAATGGAGAAACGTTTAGTTCTTCCGCTAAGAATGCTTTGTATCTTGCAGTGTCGAGAATTCCTGCCATTCCGAATACTTTTTTTGCAGGTAATTTAGCCGTTTTGTATGCTGCGTAAGACATTACGTCTAATGGGTTTGATACAACAATTATAATTGCATCGGGTGAATGTTTTACAACGTTTTCTGTAACTTCTTTTACGATTTTTGCGTTTGTCGAAATCAAATCGTCTCTCGACATTCCGGGTTTTCTGGGTAATCCTGATGTGATAACCACAATTCCCGAACCTGCAGTTTTTGTGTAGTCGTTTGTAACACCGGTAACTCTTGTGCTGTATTGGTTAACTGCGGCAGATTGCCAAATATCCAATGCTTTTCCTTCAGCAATTCCTTCTTTGATGTCGAGTAAAACAACTTCTTTAATTATATCGTAATTTGCTAAAACATTGGCACATGTTGCACCAACATTTCCGGCTCCGATAACTGTAACTTTATTCATCATAATATTAGATTTTATTAATTAGTAATAGTATATTTGTTTCGCTAATTAAATAAAAAAAGCATTATAATAAAACATATTTGAAAACATATAAATATTTAAACATATCATATAATTTGTCTATTTCATAAAAAATAAATAAAAGGGTTTTTTGTTTGGGTAAAATATTTTAAATTTGAGGTTTAAATTATACGGATAAATGCACAGTGAAAAAGATTCAATAAATTATAACTTGGTGGAACTTGCTTATCAATTATTTACGAGAGTAAAAGATTCAGATTTTGAATATATTTACAGAGGAGGTTTTTCACAAAAAATCTCTAAAAACTTATTGTCATTAGCCGAATCTAATGTAAAAAATACAGCAGGAAGAACCGATTTGAAGAATCGAATTTACTTTGTTATGGTTGAAGGACTTCAAAATATTACAAAACACGGCGATGAACCCGAAGCATATTTGGATATTGAAGATTCCGGAATGTTTGCAATTCAGCGTAAACTCGGAAAATATTATATAACAACCGGAAATGTTATAAACAAAGAAAGTGAAAGATCATTAAAACCAAAACTTGATCAACTTAATATATTAGAAAAAGACCAACTAAATAAACTTAGAAAAGAAGTATTAGTTGGCGGAGAATTATCCGACAAAGGCGGCGCAGGTTTAGGATTAATTGAAATGGCAAGAAAATCCGGCAAAAAACTTGTATATGAATTTGAACCGGTTGACGATAAAGCTTCGTTTTTTTATTTTAGAACAGAAATTCAAGGCGAACAATCTTTATATCAAGAAAGTGCTCCGAGTATTGTTGACGACAGATCTATTGAAGATGTAAAAAGCCTTCATAAGAAATTGAATGAAGAAAATGTGCTTATAAATTTTAACGGAAAGTTTAATCGTGAAAACATATTAAGCATTTTGTCGGTAATAAAAGGTCAGATGAATATTTCGTCAACATCAAAAAAAGTTTACGGAATAATGGTTGAAATGCTTCAAAATATTAGTAAACACACTAATAATATTGAAGAAAATATAAAAAATAGAGGAATTTTCTTTTTAAGTAAAAAAGATAATAAATTTATATTAACTTCGGGAAATTACATTCACAATTCCGACATTGACGGTTTAGTGAAAAAAATAGACGGAATTAACAATTTGTCGGCCGAAGATTTATATGAGCAATACAACAGTGTTTTGCTCGATATTACACCCAGCGAAAAGAAAACCGGTTTAGGTTTTATTGATATAAAAATTAAAAGCGAAAACAAAATAATTTATTATTTTAAGGAAATTGATAATAATTTTTCTTTTTTTGCATTACAGTCAACAATTCAGATAAAAGACTAAAACAATGAGATCATTAATTATTGAAGCTACAGAAGATACACCTTTGGTATATTTTAATCCTTCGGAAGGGAAGTTTATAATGGAAAAATCATCTTTACCCGAAAATGCGGTAGAGTATTATTCTCCAGTTTTGGAATGGTTAAAAGAGTATCAACAAACTCCGAATCCGAAAACCGTTTTTGATTTTAGCTTGGATTATTTGAATACAGCTTCATCAAAACAAATTTTTGAGGTAATTATGATGATAAATAAGATTTCGGCTGTTAGTGATGTAACTTTAAGATGGCATTATGATTCTATTGATGAGGATATGTTGGGATTGGGAAAAAGATTTTCTCATTTGGTAAATATTAAGTTTGAATTTATCGAGTATGAAAACGAAGATGATTTTGAAATTTAACATATAATATTAATGTATAAAAAAAAAGAGAGGTATTTTAAAAATGCCTCTCTTTTTTATACTTTAAGTCCTATTACCAGAACATCATCAATTTGATTTATTTCTCCTCTAAAATCTTCAAATACACTGTCAAGAATTTTTTCTTGTTCATATAAAGGTTTATCATTAATCTTTTGAAAAAGTTGTTTTAACCTTTTTGTAAAGAATTTCTTTTTTGGATTGCCTCCAAATTGGTCTGCATAACCGTCGGAATAAATATAAAAAGTATCTTTTCTTTGAATATCAATAACATTATTTCTAAAAGGTTTTTCGTCATAAGAAATTCCTATCGGCATAATGTCTCCTCTGATTTCTATTAGTTCATTATTTCTGACAATAATTAATGGATTTTGAGCTCCTGCATATTCCATTTTCATATTTTGTTTGTCGATAATGCAAAGCGCCATATCCATTCCGTCTTTTGCTTCGCCTTCTTTTCCTGTTTGTCTGAGTGATGTTTTTACTTTAATTCTTAATTCTTCTAAAATAGAATTTGCTTGTAAAGTGTCTTCTCTGTTTTCGGCAATAATTTGATTTAAGAAAGCAATTCCCAACATGCTCATGAATGCTCCCGGAACTCCGTGTCCGGTGCAATCTGCAGCAGTAATAATGAGTTTGTCGTTTTTCTCTGCAGCCCAATAAAAATCACCGCTGACAATATCTCTGGGTTTGAAGAGAATAAAATGTTCGGGCAAAAATGAGTCTATTATTTCTTTTGGAGAAAGCACGGCTTCTTGAATTCTTTTAGCATATAGAATGCTTCCGGTAATTTGTTTGTTTTGTTTGGCAATTTCTTTTTCGGCATTTTTTGCTTCCGTAATGTCCGATTCAATCATCACAAGTTTATCAACTTCAGAATTTATGCCAATTGTTGGCGAAAGTGTTGTTTGAAGCCATTTTTCTTCTCCTTTTCGGGTAATAATAAGACTTTCAAAACCAACAGATTTTTTATTCTTTATACATTCCGAAATTATAGTTTCAATTTTTGGATGTGAGTTTAATTTGGCCAAAGTGCTTCCTCTTTCATTTTGAAGCAATTGAAGAGTGTATCCGTACATTCTTGTAAATCCTGCGTTTAACCATTCAAAATTTCCGTTTGTGTCAAGAATTGCAACTGCGTTTGAAGTTTCGCTTGCTACAATAGAGAGTTTTGCCAATGTTTTATTGACAACTTCAAGTTGTTCTGCCTGTTTTTGGATTTCTTCTTTTTGATCTGCAAGTAATTTGTTTTGTTTCTTTTGAGTTTTTAAACTTCTAAAAATTAGAAATGTTAATACTAATATTGTTGCCAATAAAACACTAAAAATTGTAAGAGCATTTTTTTGTGTTTGAATTATCCCTGTTTGAGCAGCAATTTCGAGTTTTTGATTTCTAATTTTACTTTGTCTTTCATCAATTTCGTCGCTTTGTTTTTGAAGAATTTTTGTTTGTTCGTCAACTTTTAATTGCTGTTCTGTTAGTTTTTGGTTTTGAATTTCAATTGCAAGTTCCTTTTGTTTAAGAATTTCAATTTTTTCGGCAAGTTCTTTCTTACTTTGTTCTGCCTGAACCAAAATGTCGCCCAATTCTTTTTTCTGAATGGCAATTTCTTTTTGTTTTTGTTCTATTTCTTTTTGATTTTCGGCAATTTTTTCTCGTTGAAGAACTATTTTTTTTGTTTGATATTTTAATTTAAGTTCTTGCATTTTAAGTTCTTCTCGCTGTGCTCTAACTTTTTCTTTTTCTTCTTTAAGATTTTTTTCCGACTGTTCGTATAAATATCTGTCATCAATATTAATTGCACCAATTGAGGTAATAGATTTTGTGTTTGCAATAATTCCGTTATCGGCAAGGTTTCTTGTGTTTGCTTCAAAAGTAAATTTATTGTCTTTCTCAATAAAATTAATCATTACAGATTTCTTGTCGTCCCAATTATCGGTAATTAGAAGTAAATCTCTTATTACGGCTTGTTTTGAAATTAGCGGAAGTTTGTCGTTGTATTCCGGACCAACATAAAGCATATTTATTTCAAATTGGTCAATAACATCGGGGCTTAGGATATATACAGCAGTGAAAGATTTTCCGTAAGGATACCTTTTTTTTTCGTATTTTTTAAATGCTTTCATAAAATATTTTGAACCGCCGAGAACTCCAATTGTGAAATTTTCTGTTCCGTTTTGCCATTTAAGATATTTTGGAAAGCTGTACAAGAATTCTACTTTTTCTTTGTCCTCATCTTTTTGAGCAAAAGAATAATTAGGACTGAAAAAGCAAACAGAAAAGACTATCGGTATTATCAATTTGTATTTTTGTAAAATTTTAGTCATATTTTGTCTTATATTCTTGCAGTACAAATATGCAATATTTTTGGTTTTTTCTCTAATTTTTAGACAATTATTTAAAAAAAAATACAGCAGACTAATAAAAATATTAATTCTGCTGTATTATTAACGAAAAATATTGTTAAAAAATATAATTCAATCCAATATAAAGTCCATTTTCGCCGTCTTGGGCTTTTGCCGCCAAACCGTAATCAACGGCAATAATAAAATTGTCGTTAAGTGCAAATCTAATTCCGCCGCCGTATCCGAGATGAACTCCTTCTTCAGAATATTGTAAAAGTGCTCTGTTCTGTTCAATTGTGTTTCCATAAGATGCAGTAACTCCGCTTAAATCAACTGCATAAGAATTTGTTACAATACCTAAATCAGCAAAAGCGTTTAATCCGATATAAAAATTTTGATTAAATATAACCGTGTTTATTACTTTCCATCTAAACTCAAAATTTCCGAGTGCAAAACCGTCGCCGACAACTCTGTTTCTCATGATTCCTCTTAAGTTTTTTCCGCCACCGAGTCCGTCTTGATTTTGTTTTGAATCAACAAAAAACGGAAGAGCATAAAAAGGTGTTTCACCCGATATTTTTGATTCGTAACTTAGTCTGTATGCGAAAGTTAATCTTTTTGGAACTAATGTGAAATATTGTCGGTGAGTAAAATTAATTCTTGAGTAAGCATAATCGTTTCCAAGAAAACCGGGAGCCATAAGATAAATTACTTCCGACCAAATTCCGGAGTTTGGATTCGCTTCATTGTCTCTGGTGTCGTAAACTAAACCTAATTTGAGAGTTGTAATGTTTCCGCCTTCTTTTTGGTCGTCTTTAATAATTCCCCATTCAACATATTTATCAAATAAAGTAGCAGTGTCGGGAAGCATTTCTTCTGCTGTTTTTCCTTCGTTAAGTTTTGCAATGTCAACAGTAGAAATTGTGTTTCCGTCGAAACCTATTCCTGCAAGCCATTTAAGTTTTCCTTCAATAATATTTCCCTGAAAATCTGCTTTTAATCTTAAAAGCTCTCTGGCATGTCGATAATAAACTCTTGAAATATAACCGCTTCCGACTAATAAATCGTCTTGAAAATCGTTATTGAAATAAGTTTGATATCCGTTAAATCCGTAGAAATCCAAAGCTTGTTCGGTAAAATATCCTGCTTCAACAGTCATTCTTGTGTTTGGAATAAGTGTTCTTGTGTCGTAAATTGCTTGCGTAATTCCGCTTCCTTTGGTTGTTCTGGACCATTCAAAATATAATGAATGATTGTAATTCGGGTAATTTGTTCCGTCGCCAAAATGATATAGGTTTACAAGCCCGCCGTATTTAAAACCGGTGTCGGTATTGTATGCAACAACCGGAATTGCTCCAAAACTGAAACCTTTCTTGATTTTTTTGTTTTCGGTAGTGTCTGTTTGAGCAAAAGTTAATGAAAATACTGATACCAAGAATAATAATAGAGTAAATTTTCTCATAGTTTAAATTATTAAGTTTTTATAATAACTACTTGTTGATACAAATCTAAATATTTTCATTAAACTTTTTGTATAAAATGCAAATTTTTATTGTTTTTAAACACAAACTATTTTTGAAATATACTTAAATAAGTCTAAAATATTGGAATTAAAGGGTAAATTAATCAATTTAAAATATTGAATCAGGCATTTAAGAAATACATATAATTCTTAAATGGCTTTTAGCTGTTGGCTATTATTTCGATTAAAAGTCCTATTGGAACGACATTATGGTAGAAAAAAGGTTTTCCCAAAAACAAAAACCATGCAGTGGTAACATTAAATATCATATTGAAAATCAATTTAATAAGCATCATAAAATTCAATTTCAAATTTTCTAATAAATTCATTTACTATTTTTAAATATATAATGTCATCTCATAGAGACTTTTAACTGATATTAAAAATTTATAATATTATTATTTATTTCTTAAATGTCTAATTCAATTTATAATAAGATAAAACGGCATTGAAATTGTTATTTTTTTTTTTAAATAATTTGTATGATTCAACGAATTTTTTCGAGTTTAAGAGACTTGCCTTTTATCAGATTTATTTTATTTTTTCTTTTAGGAATTTTTTTTCAAATTAATTTGAATTTAGAACTAAAAATATATTTAGTTTTATTATTGATATTTTTTATTTTAATTGTTTTAATTTATCAAAAAAAAAATATTTCAAAATCTTTTGTCGACAGATATTTATTCGGGTTATTAATTTATTCGGTTTTTTTCATTACAGGAAGCATTCTTGTTATTTTTAAAAGTGCCGATAAATCAATAATTATTAACAAAAAGATTGTTGCCGAAGGAATTATTACTACTCCTCCCGAATTAAAAGAGAAAACTGTAAGATTTGTTGTAGATTTATCAAAGTTTTTGCAGAATGATACACTTACTTATTCTGAAGAAAAAATACTTGTTTTTGTTAGTAAAGACAGCGTTTCGAGCAAACTTCAATACGGCGACAAAATATTATTTAACGGAAAAGCTTCCGAGGTTGTAAATCCGGGAAATCCCGAAGAGTTTGATTATAAAAGATTTCTATTTAGAAAAGGAATAACATCTCAAATATTTTTGGCTTCGGATAAATTAAAAATTATTTCGCATAACAAAGCAAATCCATTTTTGAGTTTTGCATTAAAGATTAGAACTAAATTATCGAATATTTATTCAAAAAACGGAATAACCGGACAAGAATACGGTGTTTTGGCAGCTCTTACACTTGGCGACAGAAGCGGTTTAGACAGTGAAATTATAAAATCGTATGCAATTTCCGGAACAATGCACATTTTGTCTGTTTCCGGATTGCATGTAGCAATAGTTTATTTGATAATTAATTATTTGTTGTTTTTTTTAGATAAAATTATGCTAAACGGGATTAGAATTGGTATGATCTTGAAGATGATTATTATAATATCTTTTCTTTGGTTTTTTGCTTTTATTTCAGGTTTATCGCCTTCTGTTAACAGAGCTGCAATAATGTTTTCATTTGTAGTTTTAGGAAATACATTTAACCGAAAAATCGGGATATTTAATTCGCTGGCTTCATCGGCATTTATTTTGCTTATAATTAACCCTTTTGATGCTACCGATGTGGGATTTCAAATGTCGTATATTGCCGTAATTTCAATTATTTTATTTGAACCTTTAATTAGCAATTTATTTTTTATTAAGAATAAAATACTCAAATATATTTGGGCATTAACAGCTGTTTCAATAGCAGCTCAGTTAGGAACTGCATCTGTTTCTATGTTTTATTTTCACTTTTTTCCTAATTGGTTTTTTGTTTCAAATATTTTGGTAATTCCTATTTCAACTATAATAATGTATGTTTCGGCATTACTATTTGCAATATCATTTATTCCCATAATTTCTTCTTTTGTTGGTTTAGCACTAAAATATTTGGTTTTTTCATTAAATTATGTTGTTAAAAGTGTTGAATATCTTCCTTTTTCTTACACTTCAAATATTCCTTTTAGTTTGTTTGAAATGCTCATTTTTTCGGGAATTATAGCGGCATTATATCTTTTTGTAAAACATAAAGATTCCTTGTTTTTAAAGATGTCATTAATACTTGTAATTGCTTATCTTTCAAATTCAATATTATTTAATATTCAAAAACTAACAAGAACTAATTTTTATGTTTATAATGCCGGATATAAAAGTGCTATAAATTTAATTTCGCCCGTTACAAACAAAATATTTGTTTCAGACACATCTCAAACCAAAAATTCTATGGATTTTGTTGTGAAAAATAATTTAATTTCTTTGGGAAAATCCGATTTTGAAACCGAAAGCATTTTTAAAGATACCGCAGATATTGGGAAATATATAGATTTTGAAGGAAAAAGATTTTTGATTATTAACAATAAAAGTCAAATTAAATATAATTCAAAATTTAAATTAAAAGTTGATTATATAATACTTTCAAAAAATATTTATATTGAAATGGAAGACTTAAAACGATTATATAATCCTGATTTGGTAATATTTGATTCTTCAAATAAAATAATAAGAATAGAACGTTGGCGAGAGGAATGTAAAGAACAGAATTTGAAATTTTGGTCGGTTCCGGAGCAAGGTGCTTTTTGTTTGGAATTTTGAAATAAATAAAAACAAATAACCACGTAGGAACATTGAAAAAAATATACTGAAAAAACATCTTAACTCATTAAATTTTCATAAATTTGCAGAGTATCATCATTAATTTTTTAATAAAATGATTTCAAGAACAATTTTTTCATCAATTTTAAATAAAATTAAAGATAAAAATAAAAAGGCAATTATAATATACGGTGCCAGACAAGTCGGGAAAACAACTTTGGTAAAACAAATTAAAAAAACATTTGAAGGAAAATCGGAATATTATAATTGTGATTTTTTAGATATTCAAGATTTATTTTCTTACTCAAAAGCACAATTTTTAATCGATAAAATAAAACATTTGCAATTATTGATTTTAGACGAAGCACAACGTGTTGAAAATATAGGCATTGTTTTGAAAATTATTATTGATAATTTGCCCGATTTACAAATCATTGCAACAGGTTCGTCGAGTTTTGATTTATCAAACAAAATTAACGAACCGCTTACCGGAAGAAAAATTGTTTATCAACTTTTCCCATTTTCTTTTGAAGAATTGCACATAAACAATAATTTTATAGAACAGCAAAGAGCAATTCATAAACATCTTATTTTTGGCTCATATCCGCAAGTTGCAACTGCAACTGAAAATGAATATCAAGATATTTTAAAAGAAATAACAAGTTCTTACCTTTTCAAAGATATATTTACATTTCAGCAACTTCGAAAGCCCGAGTTATTGACAAAACTATTGCGTTTGTTAGCATTTCAAATAGGAAGTCAGGTTTCATATACAGAACTTGCCAAAATTTTACAGGTTGACCAAACTGCAGTTCAACGTTATCTGCATTTATTGGAGGAAGCATTCGTTATTTTCAGATTGACGTCATTTAAACAAAATTTAAGAAATGAAATTGGAAAAAGCAATAAATTTTATTTTTGGGATTTAGGAATAAGGAATGCAATTATTCAAAATTTTAATTCAATTGATTTTCGTGACGATTCAGGTCATTTGTGGGAAAACTTTTTAATTGCCGAACGGTTGAAATTTTTGGCAAATAATAATATTTCATTAAATTATTATTTTTGGAGAACTTATGAACAAAAAGAAATTGATTTAATTGAAGAAAAAAGCGGAAAATTATCTGCTTACGAAATGAAATGGAGCAATTCTAAAAAATCAAAACATCAAAAAATGTTCATCGAGGCCTATCCTGATGCCGTTTTGAAAAATATTTCACAAGATAATTTTATTGATTTCTTAACAAAAGCATAAAAAAAACTATGTGCATATGATTCTATGCGGTAAAGAAAACCTATTTCATTCTCACAAATTCAATTTTAGAATTTCGTTTTAAATCATCTTTTATCGAACAGCCTGTGCAGCCCGAACTGCAAGCATGTTTTGTTTTTCCGTTTTTGGCGGGAATAATCATTGTCATGAAACTGTAAATTGTATATGCAAAAGCCGATAAAACAATTATATACGTTAAAATTTCTTGTAGCATAATTTTAAAAATTTATATGAATAAACTTCCTGTTTGATAAATAATAAAAGATAAAATCCATGCAAGTGCGGTTGTGTAAAATACCGTAAATGCCGCCCATTTCCAATTTCCCGATTCTTTTTTTATTGCCGCAATTACTGCAATGCACGGAAAATAAATCAATACAAAAATCATAAATGAAATTGCCGTTAAAGGAGTAAATATTTTTTTTCCTTTATTTTTCCCGGTTTTATAAACTTGACTGTTAATTTTATCCTCAAGAGTTTGAGTTCCGAAATCGGTGTCGGCTCCGTAAAGCACGCCCATTGTGCTCACAACAATTTCTTTGGCGGCAATTCCGGCAATAATACTCACACCAATTTTGCTGTCGAAACCGAGCGGACGTATAACAGGTTCAATAAAATTCCCGATTCTTCCAATATATGAAAGTTCATGTTTTTCTTCAGATTTTAATAAATTTATTTCGTTAATTAAACTATCTTTTTGTGCAAGAAGTATATCTGTTTCAAGTTTATCTGTTGTTTGCGAAATAATTTTTTTATATTGATTTTCTGTTTGAGTTATTTTATTGTCGAAATAGCTTAGTTTTAATGAGTTTAAAGGAAAATATCCTAAAGCCCAAATTAAAATTGAAGCAATTAAAATAATTCCGCCCATTTTTTTCAAATACATAGAAGCTTTGTGCCACATGTGCTTAAAAGTTGTTCGCATAACAGGCAAACGATATGGCGGAAGTTCCATAACAAAAGGCGTTTCAATAGATTTAAAAATAAATTTTTTGAAAATTTTTGCTACAATAATAGAAATTACAATTCCGGAAGTGTAAATTAAAAACAAAAGAGTTCCGGCTTTTTCCGGAAAAACAGCAGCAATAATTACCAAATAAACCGGTAAACGCGCACTGCACGACATAAACGGATTTATAAGCATTGTGAGCAAACGGTCGTTTCTGCTTTCGAGAGTTCTTGTGGCCATAATTGCCGGAACATTGCAGCCGAAACCCATAATTAGCGGAATAAAAGATTTTCCGTGAAGACCTATTTTGTGCATTACTTTATCGGTAAGAAATGCTGCACGAGCCATATAACCTGTGTCTTCCATTATTGAAATAAAGAAAAATAATAGAATAATATTTGGAAGAAAAACAATTACACCTCCAACACCGTTTATTATTCCGTCAATCAATAAATCTTTAAGCATTCCTTCGGGCATTATTTTTTGAATGGAATTACCCGAGAATTCTACAAATTTTTCAATCCAATCCATAGGGTAGGAGCCTAAAACAAAAGTGCCTTGAAACATTAGCCACATAAAAAATACAAAAACCGGTATTCCCAAAAGTTTATGAGTTAGAATATCGTCTATCGCTTTTGTTGAATTATATTTTTGTTGCGGTCCGTTTTTGTAAGTTTCTTTTAAAGCTCCGTTGATAAATCCGTAACGAGCATCGGTAATAATTGTTTCGGTATCTTCTTTTAGCGAACTTTCAATTTTTTGAATCATTTTTTCGCTCACAGGCAAAATGTTGTTCGACAATTTGTATTGTTCAAAAATTTTTCTTGTGTCGATATCTTTTTCCAACAAATTGAGTGCTAAAAATCTGGCGGCAATTTTCTTCGTAACATTCGAATCAAAATCTTGTTTAATTTCTTTTTGAATAACTTTCAAACAATTTTCAATCTCTTTTCCGTAGTTTATATGAATATGTTTCAGAGTCGGTTCGCGGTCTTCATAAACTTCAATAACTTTATCAAAAAGTTCTTTAATTCCTTTTCCCGAAGCAGCAACTGTTGGAACAAACGGAATTCCTGTCATTTTGCCTAATTCGGAATAATTAAATTTATCGCCTTTATTTTGAAGTTCGTCATACATGTTGAGAGCTACAATTACCTTGATATCCAAATCAATAAGGCGTGTTGTTAAATATAAATTTCGTTCGAGATTTGATGAGTCTATAACATTAATAACAACATCGGGCAATTCTTCAATAATATGTTTTCTTACATATAATTCTTCGGGCGAATATGCAGTTAATGAGTATGTTCCTGGCAAATCCGTTATTTCAAATTTATAACCCGATTGCGAATATTTGGCTTTTTTTGCATCAACAGTAACTCCGCTGTAATTGCCTACATGTTCTTTAGCACCGGTTGCATAATTGAAAAGAGTTGTTTTTCCGCAATTCGGATTTCCTACTAATGCAACATTAATAGTTTTTCCTTTTTCTTTTGCCGATATTTTTAAAGTATTTGTGTCTATAACGCCGTTATAATCAATGTTTTCATTATTCAAAGCTTCTTCTGATGTAATAATTTCAATTAATTCGGCTTCCGATTTTCTTAAAGAAACTTCGTATCCCATTATTTTGTATTCAACCGGATCTTTAAGCGGAGCATATTTTATTAATTCAATTTCTTTTCCCTTTACAAAACCCATTTCAGAAATTCGTTTACGAAATGCGCCTCGTCCTTTTACCTTTATAATTACAGCTTTACGGCTACTTTTTAATTCCGACAAATTCATTTTTTTAGGCTAATTTTTTTTATTTTAATATCTCCAAAAATATCTTTAATAAATCGGCTCGGCAATACCTAATAATTGGTATATTTATAAAAATTTATTTTTTCAAAAATATTTTAAACGAATTTTATTTTTAAATCGTTTTAAAAAAAAAAGTGTATTTTTACACAAATTTATTTTTAAATATGAAGAAAAGAGGGTTACCAAATAATTTTGAAGGAAAACTTAACGGCGAGCTCGAAAATTATAAAATATTCGAGGAAGGAACAAATGTTAAGCTCCAATTTGAATATGAAAGGATAAGCAAACTTGTTCTTCAAAAAAGCAAACTTGTTTTCAATGTTGATGAAGATATTGAAAAACTTTTTGCCGTGGAAACAGGCACAAAAAGCAAAAGAGAATTACTTGTTCGATTATCGTTTTCCGACGAAGTTAAAGCATATAGAGCATTAGAAAAGTTTGCCGAAAAAAAAGATAAAGTTTTAAACGATTGGGCAACACTTGCGCTTCAAAGAAACAGAGCCGTAATTGAATCGTCGTTAAGTTCAAATAATACAGTTTTTATTGCAACCGGACTTGGCGGTTCGGGCAGATTATTAAGATATTTCTTTGTTGTTTTTTCAAAAGGAAAGAAAAATTTTTCTTTTTTGCAGAAAGATATAATTAAAAATGAAGTAACACACTCAATAGAAATGAATAAAGGAATTTGCGAAGAACTTGAAATTCAAGATACATTTGCAACTTGTTTATGCTTAGTTCCTTTAAATATTTCTCCCGACAAAGTTTTAAAAGCAGTAATTGAAAATTCAAATTTGTTTGGAAACTTTTTAGATGAAAAAATAATTGCTACAAACACAAAAAAATATTCATTAGAAGAAATAATTGATTTAGCAAAACCAAAACCAAAAAGAAAACTCGGAAGTATCGACGATTTTGATTTTTGATAAAGAATAAAAAATAAAAGCCGGAAAAATTTTCCGGCTTTTATTTTATCTACATTTTATCTATACACAAAATCCTAATAAAAAAACATCTAAAAATTAGATTTTTTTTTTGGTAGCCAAATGTTTTTACTAAACTTTTTAGTCGCTTTCTTTATTTTCTAAATTAATATCTGACAACAAAATTTTAAATTCTTGTTCTCCGGGTAAATTACGAGCAAATTCTTCAGGGAGTTGAGAATAGGTATACGATGCCACACCCATTGGTTTATTAACTAATTCAAGTGCATATTCTACAGTTAGTTTACTTTTGCTTTTGCATAATAGTATTCCTATACTTGGGTTATCTTCGGAGTATTTGACAGTTTTATCCAATAAATGTAAATACCAATTTAGTTGCTGGCTGTATTCCGGCTTAAACTCATTTACTTTTAATTCAATAGCTATGAGAGATTTTAATCTACGGTGATAAAATAATAAATCTACAAAATATTCTTTATTATCAAGTTCTATCCTGAATTGTTGACCCATAAATGCAAAATCACTTCCAAATTGTCCGAGAGTTTTTGCAATATTGCTAACAATTGCATTTTCAAGTTGTCGTTCAGTATGGCGATCTTCAAGATTTAAAAACGACAAATTATATTCGTCCTGAAATTCCATTCGATATTCAGCTATTTCGCAGAATCAACAGTTTTGTCAAAATTACTTAGAAATTCAAGGTTTTTCTTATAAGAGTTAAATGATATTTTTTCTTCTAAAATACTTCTGCTCCAACCTTCTTTTGCTGATTTTTGAATATAGAATATTTGTTGATTTTTATCTTTTACTTTGCTGAAAATTAATGATGTATGTCCCCAAGGTATTTTCGCCACAAGTTGTGGCGAAATTTCATTTTTGTTAATTTGCTCATAAGTTAATTTCATTCTATGCAAATTTCTTGAAGAAAATCCTTTTACTCCGTTAAATTCTGCTTGCAAATCTATCGAAAGCCTGTCTATTACAGATGTTCCCCAGCCGGATTCTGTTTGTTTGGAAATAGTTTCACCGATATCCAAATATGCTAAAATCATTTCAGTGTTTACCGCCGATAAACTTTTATAACCGGCTTCTTTTATCCGTTGTTTTAACAGAGAAAGTGTATTAATGTAATTATCGGGTAACAAAGTCATTTTGTAATTTTGTTAAATTTGGGATTACAACAAAGATTAATTTTAATTCTGAGTTTTTAAAAAAAACCGTTAAATAATTTATAATTAATATAGATTATTCAACGGCTTTTTATTTTTATACTTATTTTTTTCTACATTTTGTCGACTGTTACAAAAGTTCCTCCTTTTCGGGCAAAAATTGTTCCGTCATACATTGCTTCGCACGAAACGGCAGGCATCCAATAATGTCCTTCATAACTTGCATTTAGCATTACTGCAAAAGTTTTTGTTTGTCCTTTTTTAATATCGAAATAGCTGTAAACTCTGTCGTCTCTGATGTCTTGATAATCTGCAATTGATACGTTATTGTAGGCAGAAAAATTATATAATCTGGTGTTAATTATTTCCCATCCTGCAGGGAATATTTGACTTAAAGCCATTTCTTTATAATCTGTTGTAGCAGATGTATTTGTAACAGTAATTTCAGCTATAAAATCTGTTCCTTGCGAAATATTTTCAGGTGAAATACTTGAGCCGTCGCTATTTGAATATTTAATTGAAACAGACAATCCGTTTTGTGCATCGTTTGAATATCCGACTTCCGGAATTCCTTTTGCGATAATTCTTGCATAGAGAATTCCACCCGAAATATTTTTGAAACTCAAATTATTATCGGCAGTTTCTTTCACTCCTAATTTATTTTGTGATATTGATTTTATTTCGGTAACTGAAATTGCTTTGCCCGAATTTAATGAATATGAATATTTTATGTCATATTTTTTTGAATTTTTTCCTAAATAACTTGATACTGCAAATAACGAATATGCTGTTGTTTGGGTACTCATAAATTTATTTTTGGATAATTCTTCGGCAATTTCTTTTAATATTCCAAAAGCTTTGGCATTTTGTCCTACTAATATCAATGTTTCCAAAATCATTGCTTTATCTCTTGTGTCGGAACCAAATGTAAATGAAAGTTCGTTGTAGACAGGAATATTTGTCGGTAATTTTTCAATCATTGCAACAGCAACATTTTTATTTCCTGATATTGAATATGCTGCAGCCAAACGCCATTTTGCCGGAACAGATAAATTTTTGATTTCTTTAAGTCTGTTCATTGCACCTTTGTTTGGATAACCGGCTAATGCGAGAGTGTAAAGTCTGTATGCTTGTTCCAATTGAGAAGAATTTCCGGTATCTGTCCAATTATTTGCCAATCGGTCTTGAAATTTTCTCCATTTATTAAGCATTTCAGCCGGAACAGGATATGCTTTTGTTTTTGCTTCCAACAAAAAATGTCCGGCGTAATTTGTTCCCCATTCGCTAGCATCTGTTCCGCCCGGCCAATATGAAAATCCGCCGTTTGATAATTGAAATGAAGCTATTTTTTTGATTGCAGCTTTAATATTTTCTTGAATTTCAATATTAAATTTGGGTGAAACATTTGTTATGTCGTTTAAATATAATTGCGGAAAAACCGATGATGTTGTTTGCTCAATACATCCGTGCGGATATGTAATCAGATATTCAAGTCGGTGAGCCAGATTTATTGCAGGAATTGAAGAAACTTCCAAAATAACATTATTTGTTCCTTTTATTCCGAATGCTTTAAAATCGGCATTCCATGTTTCTCCGGCATTTAGAACTTTCGACAAAACTTCGGTGCTCACCGGATTTGGATTTCTCACATCAATTTCTGTTTCAAAACTTGAAGTATAATTGCCTGAACTTGCAATTATTTCAATTTTACCTATTCCCGAAATGTTTTCTGTTTCAATATCAAAACTTAAATTTTCTTCTCCAACATTTTTGAATGTAATGTTTTTTGATGCGTTTCCTACAATTTTTATTGGTCCGGTAATTTTTAATGTAACTTTTACATTTGAAATATCTTTTTTCATTGAAAAAATACTAACCGGCAAAGTCAATTTTTCTTTTGGACCTAATATTCTCGGTAAAGTTCCCAAAATCATCAGCGGTTTAATTACTTTTGTTGTTTTGTCGGCACTTCCATAAGATTCGTTTGAACCTGCAACAACCATTGTTCTCACCGAACCTATATATTTTGACATTTTAAAAGTATGAGTTTTAGAACCGCTTTTTAATGTGAACGGTCCAATAAACTTAACAACCGGAACAAATCTGTTAGCACTTTTTTTGTCGTTTCCTTCTTCATCATCGCTACCGCCAATTGCCAAAAGTCGTTCAAGTTTTCCTGAATATGCACCAATAACTTGGTCGAATAAATCCCATGTTTTAACACCTAAAGCTTCTCTTGCAAAGAAAACGTCCCAAGCACTTGGTGTCGAAAATCTTGTTAAATCTAATAAACCTTCATCAACAATTGCCAATGTATATGTCATAGGTAAATTGTTTTTTTCGCTAACTTTTACTGTAAAATCTTTGTCGGCTTCCAACTCGTTAGGCATTGTAATTACAGGGTTAAGCCTTGTTTTAGGGTCTTCAACCATTAACGGAATAACGCCATACATTCTAAGCGGTAAATCGTTTGCTGTTTGTGAATGTTTTTGAAGAAGTGTGATATTGACAAATACGTTTGGTGCCATATTTTTATTCACTTTCAGAATAAAATCAGATTGTCCTTCTTTTGTTTCAACAACGTGTGTTTCAATTACTTTTGTTCCGTTTTCAATATTTATTATTGCTCTTCCGTCTTTTGCTGAAGGAAATGTAATTTTTGCACTTTCACCAACATTATATTTTTGTTTGTCTGAAGTAAAAACAAGCATACTTGCACCTTCTGCATCGCCTTTCCCGGCTCTTCCTGCCCAACCAGGCCAATCTATGTAAACTATTTTTCCGGTTGAATGTCCTGTTTGATTATCGGTTGCAACTACCAAATATCTTCCCCAATCCGGATATTTTACTTTTATATTCCAAATTACTTTTCCTCCGGAAGTTTTAATGGTTTCTTCTTTTAAAAGTGTTGAGTAATATTTAAAATTATATTCTGAAACAGAATTACTTGCTTGATCCCACCACCATTTCCATTCAATTTTATAAAATTTAAAACTTATTTCGTGTTTATCGGTAATAAGATTTCCTTCGGGTGTAAGTGTAACAACTTCAATTCTGTGAGTTGTATCTGTAAGTAACATACCGCGTGCTTTGTCGCCTTTTGGAAGTTTTATTCCGGTGTAACCTTTGTATGGCGAGAATGGAATTGTGTAATAATCAACACTAAAATTTCCGCCTTTTTCAAAAGCTTTTGTAAAGAAAATTGCATTCATTTTTCCGGGAGCAGTATTTTCGGCGGTTATGTCGGCTGTTAATTTTACTTCTCCCAAATCGTTTGTTGTTCCTTCAAAAATTCTTTCCGGAGTGTCGAAATATGTTTTCGTTGGGTCGTCAAAAGTAAAATCCGTATATTTTGCGAATGTAGTTTCAACAGGTTTTAAAGAAGCATCAACAGTTACTTTAAGGTCTTTTCCTATTACTCCGTGAAGCCATTTTACTAATATTTTAGAATCGAGGTTTTCACCTTGTTGAATAATTTTTTGAGCGAATTCAAAATTGATTTTTAATCTGTTTGGTTTAACAGTTTCAATACTTATTGTTTTATTAAATTCAACAGTGCCAACTTTTACTTTCAAATTGTAATTTCCGGTAACGTCGGCTTCATTGGTTTTAGTTCTTAAAACGTAGAAGTTTGTTAGGTTTTTCTTCATAACTTCTCTTTGAATAACTTGCCCCGAAGGATTTGTAAATTCAAATACAATTGGAATTCCTTCGGGAAGTTTTTCCGATTGTTCTTTTAAAACGAAAGTTAAGAATAAAGAATCTCCGGGTCGCCAAACTCCGCGTTCTCCGTAAATAAATCCTTTAAGTCCTTTTTCTACTGATGTTCCGGCAACATCAAATCTGCTGAGTGAAAGAGAATTTCCGTCGGATAATTTAAGGAATGCTCTTTGATTTCCTATTTTTGCAGTAACAAAATATGGCAATTCTGCGCTTCCGAGCGATACAATTCCTTTGTCGTCGGTTGTTCCGGTAACTAATAATTGTTGTTGATAATCATAAACTTCAACAATAACTCCTTCTTTTGGTTTTGCTGTTTTTATATCTGAAACAAAAACATTTATGCTTTTATCGTTACCAACTTTTGCAATTATTCCAATATCCGAAGCAAGAATGTTTTTAGAAACTTTTCTTTTGTTTCCGTAATATGCTTTTTTACACGGGTCGTCTCGGTCTTCCCAGTTGTCGTAATAGTAATAATCATCATAATATTCTGAATCTTCTTCAAAATAATCCCAATTACTGTTTTCGGTATTTTCTTCTCCCCATTCTTCTTCTGTTTCTGTATCTGCTTCTTCGTCGTCAACTTCTGTGCAAGAATATGTAGAATAGCTTTTTTTGAAATTTATTTCTATTCTGTAAATTGCTCCGGGATCCGGGTCGATAAGTTCGTTAAGAGAAAGAGAGTATGTATTCCAAGTGCTGAAATCTTTAATTCCGAATTTTTCAAGTGATATTTTTTTGTGAATTAATGGTTTTGCAACTCTTCTAAGTTCCGATTCTCCGTCCATTTCGTTAACTTGAAGAAACTGCATTACGTTGTTTTCGTAAATTTTATAAACAGTTACATCAATTGCAATTAAGCTTACTGCTTCAAATGGAAGTATCAAACCTTTATCGTTTGAAGGTAGAATATTTCCGTCGCCTATAAATTTTACTTGAGGTTTAATGGGTTCAAATGCAGCTTGGAATGTTTCGTCGGCTTTTAATTTGTATCCCAAAATATTTTTTATTCCTTGACGAACTGTAACATCTCTAAGTTCGCTAATTCTGGATTGTGTAAATACTTTAATTACATTATCTTCAATTATTAATCGAATATTATTTTCTTTTGATATAGTTATTAAACCGTTTAAATTTTGTTTTGGATCTAAAGGGTCTGAAAATTGAAGTTGAAGATATTGGTCCGGCTGTTGAACCACTTTTGCAGAGATAAAATAAAAATCGCCGATAGCAGGAATTTCAATTTCTTCTTTCCCTTTTTTATTTGAGCTAATAATTTCTCCGTCGTATTTAATAATTACTTTTGACTTTTTTTCGCTTCGAATTATATTGTCAATAGTAAAATAATGAACTGTTCCTTCTTTAACGTCTGTCCATTTAATCTCAAGTTTTTTTCCGTCTTGAGTAGCTTCAAATGCTTTTGACAGTTTATCAAGGCTTTCAATATCGGCAGTGTGAATAACTCCGGAAAGTTGTTGGAGTTTTAATGTTTTTTTATCTGTAGTTTTTTGTTCGGTAATTTCAAAATCAAAATCTTGTTCAATAGTTTTGAATTTGAAAACGAATTCATTTAAATCTTTTTTAACTTTTGCTACTTCTCCCAGATTAAATACAACAAAATATTCTTTTCCGGAAGGTAAATACTTTTCGGGTTTAAAAGTAATAACGTTTTCAACAATTTCGAATTTCCCTTCGATTGAAGGACTAAAACTTATTAAGTCTTCTAATTTTTTACCTTCTTTAATTTTTCCGGAAAGTTCGGGTGTTAAATTGATTTGAATAATTCCGGCTTTTGAAATAGAACCGGTTGTATAAGCAGAAATATATTCGGCAAACTCAGGGTTGTTCGAATTTATTTCGAGTTTGTTAAAATGCCTGTATATGAAAAAAATTGATAGGGTTACGGCTATAATGCCTGCCGAATAAAGTAATATTTGCTTTTTCAT
>DZBS01000027.1:21311-21403 GCA_022729995.1 Draconibacterium orientale
TTGATAGGGTTACGGCTATAATGCCTGCCGAATAAAGTAATATTTGCTTTTTCATCTGTTTGTTTTTTAATTGTTTTTAAAGGTCAGATAGG
>DZBS01000027.1:21503-32371 GCA_022729995.1 Draconibacterium orientale
AACATTCCAAATAATCATTCGGTTGTGTGTCGAGAGATATACATGGATGTTTCATCTGTTTGTTTTTTAATTGTTTTTAAAGGTCAGATAGGAACATTCCAAATAATCATTCGGTTGTGTGTCGAGAGATATACATGGATGTTTCATATTTGTATTTTTTTAGGTCTGATATTTATTGGATTTGTTTTTAGCATTTTTTTAAAAAGGGTAGATAAATAGTAAATTTTTTTGTTATTTAAACTTTGTTACTAAGATATTATAAAAAAACGGTATATCAAACTATCTAAATCAAAAATTATTTATTCATTTCTTTGGTTGATAACATTCCGCATGCGGCATCAATATCTTGTCCTCTTGATTTTCTAATTGTTACTGTAAGTCCTTTTTTTTCAAGCAATTCTTTAAATTCTTCAATTTTTGAATCGGAACTTCCAACCAAAGTAGCACCCGGAATGCTGTGAAATCTTATCAAATTTACTCTGCTTTTTAATCCGTGAAGTTGTTTTACGAGTTCTTTTGCATGAACAGGAGTATCGTTAAAATCTTTAAACATAATATATTCAAAAGAAACTCTTCTTTGTTTGCTGAAATCGTGGTTTTTTATAATTGAAAGAACTTCTTCAATAGGATTTTTTTTCTCTACAGGCATTATTTTCAATCTTTCTTCTTTAATCGGATTATGAATACTTATTGCCAAATGACAATTACTTTCGTCAAGAAATCTAATAAGTCCGGGAATAATTCCGGTTGTTGAAACAGTAATTCTTTTCGGACTCATACCAAAACCATAATCGGAAGTTAAAATTTCAATACTTTTCAATACATCGTCAACATTATCAAGCGGTTCGCCCATTCCCATGTAAACAATATTTGTAAGTTTTTCAAATTCGGGCAACATTTTAACTTGATTTAGAATTTGCCCTGAAGTTAAATGTCCTTGAAATCCTTGCTTTCCTGTCATACAAAATTCGCAAGCCATTTTACAGCCCGACTGAGTTGAAACGCAAAGTGTTGCTCTTTTTTCTTCAGGAATATATGCTGCTTCAATAAATCTTGATTTTCCGACATTATACAAATATTTTTTTGTTCCGTCTGTTGAACTTTGAACATTAATGTTTTTATCTAATCCTAATTCAAATTTGAGATTTAATTCGTCTCTTATTTTTTTCGATAAATTTGACATTTCGTCAATACTTGAAATGTTTTTTTTGTATAACCAGTCGGCAATTTGTTTTGCAACATATTTAGGGAATCCTTTTTCGGAAGCAATATTTTCAAGTTCAGTCATTGTTTTGCCGAACAGTGCTTGTTTTTCCATTTTTAAAATAATCAATTTATGCTTAAAATATTTATTGCAAAATAATAAAAAACTATCATAAAATGAGTTCCGTTTATCAAAAGAATTTATTTTGTTAAAAAATTTCGTAGAATATTTTGAATTTTATTAATTTTACAAATTCAAAATAAATAAAAAATCTAAACAACACATAAATGTCGGGACATAGTAAATGGTCAACCATCAAAAGAAAAAAGGGAGCTAAAGATGCCAAAAGGGCAAAAATGTTTTCAAGAATTGTTAAAGAAATTATTGTAGCTGTTAAAGACGGCGGAAACTCTGATGTTGAGTTTAACCCAAGATTACGTTTGGCAGTTAATAATGCAAAAGGCGTAAACATGCCTAAAGATAATATCGAAAGAGCCATTAAAAAAGGTGAAACAGACGAGAAAAGCCTTATGGAAGTTACTTTTGAAGGAACAGGTTCTGGCGGAACCGCAATTTTTGTTGAATGTTTAACAGATAACAATCAAAGAACTGTTGCCGATGTTCGTCACGCTTTCAGCAAATACGGCGGAAGTTTGGGTAAAAACGGTTCGCTAAATTATTTATTCGACAGAAAAGGAGTTTTTGTAATTCCAAAACCTGTAATGAATTTAGAGGATTTAGAACTCGAATTAATTGATGCAGGATTAGAACAACTTGAAGCAGAAGACGATAAAGTTGTGATAACAGTTGATTATACCGATTTTGGAAATATGCAAAAGAAATTGGAAGGTCTTAAAATTGAAGCTGAAAACGCTGAACTTCAAAGAATTCCAAACACATATAAAGACTTAGATGTTCCAACAGCACTTTCGGCAATGAATATTATAGAAAAACTTGAAGATTTAGAAGATGTTCAAAATGTTTTTCATGATATTAATTTAACAGATGAAATAATTTCGGCACTTGAAGAAAAACAATAAAAGTTGAGTAAAGATTTTTTTATAAAAAAAAAAAACTTAATTTTGCCGACTTAAACATTTATAATAAAAGTAAAAGATGTATTTAAACTCAGAAATTAAAAAACAAATTTTCGAGAAGCACGGAAAGTCTAATACTGACACAGGTTCTCCCGAGAGCCAAATTGCTTTATTTTCCCACCGTATCTCCCATCTTACAGAACATTTGAAAATCAATAAAAAGGACCACGGAACACGTTTGTCCCTTCTTAAGTTGGTGGGTAAAAGGAAAAAACTATTAAAATATTTACAAAATAATGATATTGAAAGATATCGTTCAATTATTAAAGAACTCGGATTACGTAAGTAAGAAGAAGCAGAAAAAAGGCATGCAAAATGCCTTTTTTTTTAACAAAAAAATCAATCACTCCTAATAATATCACTGCCGGCTTTATCCTTCCTATAAAAATACTGCCGTCAAATTAAATGATGAAAAAAATTAAAATAAAAAAAAATGAATATTCAAACACAAACAATAGACTTAGGACAAGGACGAATTATTACAATTGAAACCGGAAAATTAGCAAAACAAGCAGACGGTGCTGTAGTTGTAAAAATGGGCGACACAATGCTTTTAGCAACAGTAGTTTCTGCCAAGGAGGCAAGAGCCGATTTAGATTACATGCCGTTATCGGTAGATTACAGAGAAAAATACGCCGCAGCAGGAAGATTTCCCGGCGGTTTTAGAAAAAGAGAAGCAAGACCTTCCGACGAAGAAATTTTAGTTGCAAGACTTATAGACAGAGCGTTAAGACCGCTTTTTCCTTCAAACTATCATGCAGAAACAATTGTTAATGTTGACCTTATTTCTGCCGACAGAAATTATCAAGACATGCCCGACTCTTTAGCCGGACTTGCTGCTTCTGCCGCACTTGCAGTTAGCGATATTCCTTTCAACGGTCCAATTTCCGAAGTTAGAGTTGCAAGAATTGACGGACAACTTATTATCAATCCTACTTTTTCACAATTAGAAGAAGCTGATATCAACATAATGGTTGCCGCAACTTATGAAAATATACTAATGGTTGAAGGCGACATGAAAGAAGTATCCGAAGAAGAAATGCTTGAAGCACTTGCATTCGGACACGAAGAAATTAAAAAACATTGTATTGCTCAAAAAGAACTTGCAGTTAAAGTTGGTTCAACTGTTAAAAGAGAATACAACCACGAAGATAATGACGAAGATATTTTCAAAAAATTAAAAGAATTTTCGGAAAAAAGAATTTACGACATTGCAATTGCAGCAAGCGAAAAACATGTTAGAACAGACGCTTTACATCAAATTAAAAAAGATTTTATTCTTAAACTTGAAGAAGAAAAAACTGAAGATACTGTTATCAATAATAATTTAATAGACAGATATTATCACGACATTGAAAAAGAAGTTATAAGAAAAGTAATTTTAAAAGAAAAAATTAGATTAGACGGAAGAAAACCTAACGAAATCAGGCCAATTTGGAGTGAAATCGATTATCTTCCCGGAGCTCACGGTTCGGCGATTTTTACAAGAGGCGAAACTCAATCTCTAACAACTGTAACTTTAGGAACTCCGCTTGACGAACAAATGATTGACGGAGCTTTAGTTCAAGGAAAATCAAGATTCTTGTTGCATTATAATTTCCTTCCTTTTTCAACCGGCGATGCACGAATGTACAGAGGAGTTGGAAGAAGAGAAATCGGACACGGAAACCTTGCACACAGAGCATTAAGCGTGGTTTTGCCGGCTCGCGAAGATAATCCGTATACAATTAGAATTGTTTCAGATATTTTAGAATCAAACGGTTCGTCATCAATGGCTACAGTTTGTGCAGGAACATTGGCACTTATGGACGCCGGCGTGAAAATTACAAAACCAGTTTCAGGAATTGCAATGGGTTTAATTACCGATGCAGAAAAGAACTTTGTAGTTTTATCCGACATTTTAGGCGATGAAGACCATTTGGGCGACATGGACTTTAAAGTTACAGGAACTAAAGACGGAATTACGGCTTGTCAAATGGATATTAAAGTTGACGGACTTTCTTATGAAATTCTTTCAAAAGCACTTCATCAAGCAAAAGAAGGACGTTTACATATTTTAGGTAAAATAATGGAAACAATTTCTGAACCCAGAGCAGAATATAAAGCTCATGTTCCCGGAATCGAATGTATAATTATTCCTTCAGAATTAATTGGAACAGTTATCGGCCCGGGCGGAAAAATGATTCAAGAAATTCAAAGAACTACAAATACAAAAATTTCGATTGAAGAAATAGACGGTTACGGCGAAGTTACAATTGCAAGTGCCGATATGGATTCTTTAAAAGCTGCTGTTGCCAGAATTAAAGGTTTGGTTGCTGTTCCTGAAATAGATACAGTTTACACCGGAAAAATTAAATCAATTGTTGCATTCGGAGCATTCGTAGAAATTCTTCCCGGAAAAGAAGGTTTACTTCATATTTCTGAAATATCGCACGATAGAACAGTTAATGTTGAAGACGTTTTAAAAGTTGGTGAAGAAATTGAAGTGAAACTTATTGGTTTAGATAAAAAAACCAATAAACTAAAACTTTCGAGAAAAGCACTTTTACCAAGACCTGCAAGAAAAGAAAAATCAGGTAACGAAGACGAAGGAAACAAAGAATAAAACTACATTATAAATATATTTTAAGCTGTATTGATTTTTTCGATACAGCTTTTTTTTTTTCAAAAATTGAAAAGCTTTGAAAAGAAAAATTTATCAATTTGTTTATTTCTAATGAACAAATTGGGTTTAATTATTGTATATTACATACGTAAATCTAAAATTTTTCAAAATGAGTGAGCAAACATATATAAAAAAAGGAAAAAATTTTTCCGATATTTTATTCGTCAGAGCATTGCCAAACGAATATCTTGTAGCCATCGGGAAAAAACAAGTTAAACCGATTTTGGGCGGAAAAAAATTAAAACTTTTTCAGAAATTTTTAAGAGTTCCTGCTTATGTTCAAAAATTAAAATTTTTTACTGACAATGCAAACGTAGATTATCAGGGAATTGGAATCGAAGGATATGCAAGTTGGCGAATAAATCCCGAAAATCCGTCGGTTTCAATATCAACATTAGATTTTTTTGATGATAACGACCCTATGGAAAAAACCAACGAAGCTTTAATAACAATTTGTATTGAAGCCGTTCGCCACGTAATTGCAAATATGACAATTGAACAAGCTCTTAAAAATAAAGATGAAATTGCCGAAAATCTGAAAAATCAATTATTAGTTGTAGAAAAAAAATGGGGAATAGTTTTCGACCAAGTCGGTATTGAAAAAGTTACAATAATGTCGGATAAATTATTTAAAGATTTACAATCCGATTTCAGAAATAAACTTAGGCAAGATTCAGAAACAAAGCGAATTACAACCGACAGAAATATTGCAAAAGAAGACAATTCGGCCAAAGAAAAAACCAGGCTCGAACAAATTGATACCGAGCAAAAAGTGGAAATGATTAAAATTGAGAATGATACAAAGCTTAGACACAGAGAAATTGAAGAAAGTAAAATAATTTCGGATAAAGAAAGAGCAATAAAAGAAGAAAATTTTAGAAAAGAACAAGAATTTAATCTGGAAAAAGAGCAAAAAGAATATGATTTAAAAGTTTTGAAAAAAGACTTGGAAATTAAAATTCAGGAAAACGAAATTAACTTTTTGAAGATAAAAGCCGAAGTTGAAGAACTAAAAAATAAGATAACTGAAAAGCAAATTTCAATAGACGAACTTAGAAAAACATTGGAACAAAAATACACTTCCGAAGAACTTTCAGTCAGATTTATAGAACAATTGCCCGAAATATTTTCTTCAATTCACATAGATAATTATTCGGTTTTGGAAAGCGGAAAATCAGGAGATAGTGTATCACCGTTTACAAAAATATTGAGTGAATTAATTTTCACACTAAAAAATTCAGGATTTGATATTAACAAAAAATCATAAAAAAATGAGAAAACTAACAATTTTTATAGTTTTTTTTATTGGCATTATTCAACTTAATGCTCAAGAAGAAATTGAATTTACAAAAAAAGGGTTTATTATTGTTTCTTCTTCAAAAGATTATAATGCCACAATTGACTTGGCTGTTACGGTTTCCGAAAAATTAAATTATAATCTGGATTTACGCGGATTGGAATACAATTCTTCTCTTGGTTTGAGTTTTGCAATGCAAGTGTGTGAAGATAATGGTTTTGAATATCCGCTTTATGTAAGCAGAGGAAGATTCGATGACGGAAATTATGTTTCTGTTGAATATACAGATGCTTATCAAGGTTTTACGCTCGGATATTACATAATAATTGTTTCGAGTTACGAAAAAGGAAATGAAGAACTTACAAAATCATTAAACTTTGTGAAAACAATTTATAAATCGGCATACATCAAATATTCAGATATTTTCATGGGTTGTATGCACTAAAAATATGTTCGACACAGGTTTGTTGTCGAATGTTATTTTTTAAAGGACATTCACATAACTAAAAAATAGATTTTTAGCTAAAAAATTTATATAATTGTGTCAACCAAAAAATAATTTTATTTATCAATACAAAAAAAATGAGAACAAAATCAAAAACATTCATTTCAAAAGGTATTATTTTGCTTTTTGTAGCAATAATAATATCATCATTTAATTATATTAAACCCAAAACGGAAACAGTGGAAGGATACAGACTTATAGAAAAGAGATTTGTAAAAGAAGTTAATGCGGAAGTATATTTCTTTGAACACATCAAAAGTGGCGCTCACATTATAAAAATTGCAGCGCCTGATCCAAATAAAACATTCGGAATAGCTTTTAGAACTGAACCGAATTCAAACGGCGGAACTCCTCATATTATTGAACATTCGGTTCTAAACGGTTCAAAAAATTATCCGGTTAAAAGCCCTTTCGACGAACTTTCAAAAACATCTCTTAAAACTTTTCTTAATGCAATGACAAGCTCCGATTTCACTATTTATCCGGCAGCAAGTATGAATAAAAAAGATTATTTTAATTTGATGGGAGTTTATTTTGATGCAGTTTATTTTCCGTTAATTTATAACGACCCAAGAATTTTTAAACAAGAAGGCTGGCATTATGAACTTACTTCTAAAGAAGATCCAATTACGTATAAAGGAGTTGTTTACAATGAAATGAAAGGAGCATTTTCAAGCCCTCAAAGAGAATTAAGTTATCAAATTTATAAAAATCTTTTTCCAGATAACGGATATGGTTTATCTTCAGGAGGATATCCACAAGATATTCCAAAACTTACATATCAAGGTTTTTTAGATTTTCACAAAAAAAATTATCATCCCGCAAACAGTTACATTGTTCTTTACGGAGATGCAGACATGACTGAAGAAATGAAAATGATTGATGAAAAATATTTGTCAAAATTTGAAAAAATTGAAGTTAACAGCGATATAAAAATTCAAAAACCTTATGACGCATTAAAAGAAGTTACTGCTAATTATTCTGTAATTGAAGGAACACCAACCGATAATAAAACATATTTGAGTTTAAGTTGGGTAATCGGCAAAAAGACCGACCTAAAATTGGTAATGGCTCTTGATATTCTTAGCGATGTATTGGTTATGCAAGAATCTGCTCCAATTCGACTTGCACTTCAAAAAGCCGGAATTGGTCAAGATGTGAGTGCATATAGCAATGATATTCAGCAAAATGTATTTACAATTACCGTTAAAAATGCAAACCTTGCAGATAAAGATAAATTTAAAGAAATAGTTTTTAATGTTCTAAAAGAACAAAGTGAAAAAGGAATTGATAAAGACGCTGTTGCAGGATATTTAAATAGAAGAGAATTTTATTTAAGAGAAGGCGACGATGCTCAAAAAGGCTTATCATATATGATGCAAGCAGTTTCTAATTGGATGTTTACCGGCGAACCTTTTTCGGGTTTAGAATGGGAAAAACCTTTAGCTGAAATTAAAACTGCTATTGACAATAAATACCTTGAACAAGAAATTGTATCGGGATTTCTGAATAATAATTTTGCTCTTTTAATGGTTCTTGAACCAAAACCCGGTTTGGAAAAAGAAATTAATGAAAAAACAGCTATAGAATTAGCAAATTACAAAGCTTCTCTTTCAGAAGAAGAATTGGATAAATTAATTAGTGAAACTAATGAACTGATTGCATATCAACAAAGTGAAGATGATGAAAATCTACTTAAAGTTGTTCCAAAATTGGAAAGAGCAGATTTAAATCCAAAATCTGAATGGTTTTCATACACCGAAAAGAAAATAGGAGATTCAAAAATTATACATTACAATGATTTTACCAATAATGTTGTATACGCAAACGCAATGTTTGATATGAGTGTGTTACCCACAGAATTGCTTCCTTACGCCGCTCTGTTAACAGAAATATACGGTTCTATGGATACTAAAAATTATTCATTTGGCGATTTGGAAAAACAATTGTCGTTAAATACCGGAACTTTTTATACATATATAAATGATTGGTCGGAAAATTATGACGATAACAAACTCATTACAAAATTTGTTGTAACATCGAAAGCTATGAATGTAAAAACAGAAAAGATGTTTCAATTAATGAATGAAATTATTTTAAATACAAAATTTGACGATACCGAAAGATTAAAAAGCATTTTATTGCGACATCAATCTCAATTAGAATCAAGAGTTCAAAATGACGGAATGGGATTTGCGATTACAAGAGCAAATTCATATTATTCAAATTCAGGAATGTTTCAGGAAATTACCAAAGGTTTTGAATATTATTGGTTTATAAATAAGTTAATTGAAGATTTTGATACAAACAGTGCAGATGTTATTACCAAATTAAAACAAACTGCAACATTATTGTTCAATAAAAACAATATGATTGTAGGAACAACATGTAGTGAAAAAGATTATCCGGTTTTCAAAAAAGGATTCTCAACATTTGTAAAACAAATACCAAGTTCAGCTGTAACAAATGTAAAACGCGACTATAAATTTGAAAACAAAGACGAAGCATTTGTTTCTTCATCAAAAGTTCAATATGTAATAAAAGCCTACGATTTTAAAAAACTTGGTTATAATTGGGACGGAAAATATATGGTTCTTTCAAAAATATTGTCGTCTGATTATTTACAAACTAAAATTCGTGTTATTGGCGGTGCTTATGGCGGATTTTCAAATATTTCAAGAGACGGAAAAATGTATTTCGGTTCATACAGAGACCCAAATTTAAAAGAAACTCTTGAAAATTATGATGCAACTCCCGAATATTTAAAAAGTTTTGAAGCAAGCGAAGATAAAATGTTAGGTTACATTATCGGAACAATTTCTACGCTCGACAGACCTTTAACTCCTTCGCAAAAAGGGAATTTGGCTTACGACAGATATTTTAGAAAATATACATCTCAAGATTTACAAGCCGACCGCGAAGCAATTTTAAGTACTTCTGCGGAAGATATAAAAGGAATGTATAAAATGGTTGAAGATATTTTAAAACAAAATGTTTATTGTGTTTATGGAAATAAAGAAAAAATTGAATTGAATAAAGATTTATTTAAAAGCATTAAAACATTAAACAATAAATAGTTAAGTAAAAACATTGAAAAAGCCGTATCAGATTTGATGCGGCTTTTTCAATGGAGTTTAGAAGAATTTGAATAGTGTATTTTGTAAATAATAATTATAGTTTTTCAATTTCATCAGATTGTAATCCGGTAATTTCAGATATATCATAATTTTCAAATCCTTTTGATTTTAATATTTTTGCTGTTTCAATTTGTTTTAAATATTTTCCTTTTTCCATTCCTTTTTCCATTCCTTTTTCCATTCCTTTTTCCATTCCTTTCACAAAGCCTTTTTCAATTCCCTCTTCTATGAAAACTTGTTCAAAACGTCTTACTTCTTCAATAAATTCTTCTTGATTATTGATATATTCCCAATCCGATTGTTCAAAGGTTTCGGTGCTTATTCGTTTTATTATTTCTGCAAAAATATCATCTTTCAAATATTTGTCGAACCAGCCTTTCTCATTTAATTTATTTCGTGTTTTATCTGCTAATTCAAACCAATCCAAATATTTACTGTATTTTTGATTTTTAACAATATTTGGTTGAAAAGCATATATTAATTTATTTTTTTGTAAAAAATCCAATTTTCTCGTGCGGTTATCAATTATCTCCAAACATTTTTCTCGCTCAGATAGTATTTCCAACATGTTTTCCTGTTTCCACAGATTTTTATTTCTGATAAAATCATTCAAGGTTTCGCTTGTCATTGTGTATGAAACAAAATCTTCTTTGAAATTTAAGTTATCATCTGCAAGCCAAATTAATGTAATTACAGGAATCAGTTTATCGTAATCTTTTATACCTCGTTTTTTATTTTCTCCTAATTTTATGCTTTTGTCCGGCATTTTTTCTAATTGCAAAACCGTGTTCATTGAATGATACATATAAAAACGGTGCACAATATCCGACTTAAACCATTGTTGCATGTCAATTATAATAAAACTGTCTTTGATTTTGCACCTAAAATCGAATTCTACAGCTGTTGAATTATCCGTAATTTTATGTTTTGACGGAAGTATTTCTAATTCGTCGATTGTTATAT
>DZBS01000128.1 GCA_022729995.1 Draconibacterium orientale
GCTCTTTTAATGTTCGACATTTCTCACCCCGCCGGACTTATTGCAGCCGGATTATTAAAAAATCCTATTCCCCACGCTCATATTATAACAACAACAACACATAAAACACTTAGAGGACCTCGCGGCGGAATGATTCTTTTAGGAAAAGATTTTGAAAATCCGATGGGACAAACAACACCAAAAGGTGAAATTAAAATGATGTCGGCAGTTTTGGATTCTGCCGTTTTCCCGGGAACACAAGGCGGACCGCTTGAACATATTATAGCAGCAAAAGCAATTGCATTTGGCGAAGCTTTATCCGACGAATTTAAAGATTATCAAAAACAAGTTATGAAAAATGCCAAAGTTATGGGTGAAGAATTCATAAAAAGAGGATATAAAGTAATTTCCGGCGGAACAGATAATCATTCAATGCTTATTGATTTAAGAACAAAAGTTGAAAAAACTTCGGGAAAAGTTGCAGAAAAATCTCTTGAAAAGGCTGATATTACAGTAAATAAAAACATGGTTCCTTTCGATTCTCGTTCTCCATTTTTAACGTCAGGAATTAGAGTTGGAACTCCTGCAATTACAACAAGAGGTTTAAAAGAAAATCATATTCCAAAAATTGTTGAATGGATTGATAATGTAATTGTAAATGCCGAAAACGAGGAAATTATCTCGAATATTAGAAAAGAAGTAAATAAATTTATGGAACAATTTCCGCTCACAACACACTAAAAATGGAAAAACGAAATGTTTGGTCGCGTCAAATAAATGAAAAAATTAAAGAAAACGCCGACCAATTATATAGAACTGATTATAAGTTTTATAAACTTGACAGATTAGAGAAAATTACTGTTAAAATTGATGAATTTTCATCAACATGCGAAGAATGCCAAAAACTAAAAACCGATATTGAAACTTTAGTTGAAACAATACACTTATTAGCAAACGGTTCTCCGTCTGACAGAAATAATTTTGAGAAAAATAATGAATCATACATGAAACATCTGTCTGAAAATCACGGATTAGTTCAGGAAACATATTATCTTTCAAAATATACACTTTTAGGTATATTAGTAGGAACATTAATTATTGGCGGAATTTCATATATTATTAATCCTCTTTATGCAAAACTTGGTATATTGATTGGTTTTGCTGTAGGTTTAACAATTGGAAGAATATACGGTAAAAAGCTCGACAAAGCTAAAAAGTTAGAAGGTTTAGTTTTATAAAATTAAAGCAAATAAATATTTTAAAATGTTATAATACAAAAACAATTATCATGAAAAGAATTCTAATAATTATTTCATTTATGCTTGTAACAACAATTTTTTCATGCAAAACAAGCCCGAAATTCAACTATCCGATTAGCGAGAAAGATAAAATTTCCGATAATTATTTCGGAACAAAAATAGATGATCCATACAGATGGCTTGAAGACGATAATTCGGATAAAACAAAAGAATGGGTTAAAACTCAAAATGAATTCACGTCAAATTTTTTAAACGGAATCCCTTTCAAGAAAGACATAGTGAGCAGACTTACAGAAATTTACAATTACGAAAGATATTCAGCTCCATTCAAATCAAACGGAAAATATTTCTATTTTAAAAACGACGGTTTGCAAAATCAAAGCACATTGTATATGCAAGAAAAACTTGATGCAGAACCAAAACTAATTCTTGATCCAAACAAACTTTCCGACGACGGCACGGTTGCTTTATCTGATATATCAATATCGAAAGACGGAAAATATTTAGCCTATTCAATTTCCAGAGGCGGTTCGGATTGGAATGAAATTTATGTGAAAGAAATAGAGACACTTAAAAATACCGAAGATGTAATAAAATGGGTAAAATTTTCGGGAATTACATGGTATAAAAACGGTTTTTTCTACAGCAGATATCCCGAACCTGAAGAAAAAGACAAGCTTAAAAATGCAAATAAATTTCAAAAAGTATATTATCACGAACTCGGAAAAAAACAAAGAGACGATAAATTGATTTATGAAAACCTTACAAACGAAAACAGAATGTACGGAATTACAATTTCAACAGACCAAAAATATCTTTTCTTAAGCGAATCCGAAACAACAAGCGGAAATGCAATATATTTCAGAAAGGCTGATGTCGATAAAGATAAATTTGTAAAAATTGCCGAAGGTTTTGAATATGATTATAATATTTTGGATAATATAAACGGAAAATTATATATAATTACAAACGATGAAGCTCCCAAATATAGACTTATTGCTGTTGACATTAACAACATAGAAAGAGATAAATGGGTAACTATAATTCCCGAATCTGAAAATGTTCTTAATTGGGCAAGTTTAGGCTCCGATAAAATTATTGCTTCATACATGCAAGATGCAAAAAGCAAATTATTAATTTTTGATTACAAAGGAATCGCAAAAGGCGAATTAGCATTACCCGGAATTGGAACATGTGCCGAATTTAATTCTAAAATATCCGACTTTGAAGGTTTTTATTCTTTCAGTTCATTCACAATTCCTTCTGCAACATATAGATATGATTTTATAACAGGGAAATCGGAAATTTTTAGACAACCAAGTATCAAAGGAATAAATTTCGACGATTATATTACCGAACAAGTTTTTTACACAAGCAAAGACGGAACAAAAATTCCCATGTTTATAACAAGAAAAAAAGATGTGAAATTAGACGGAAACGCTCCTACTATTTTATATGGTTACGGCGGATTTAATATCAGCATAACACCTTCTTTTAATATAACAAGAATGATTTGGCTCGAAAACGGCGGAATTTATGCAGTTGCAAACATTAGAGGAGGCGGCGAATACGGCGAAAATTGGCATAAAGCCGGAATGAAATTAAACAAACAAAATGTTTTCGACGATTTTATTGCCGGAGCCGAATATCTTGTAAACAAAAAGTATACAAACAGTTCAAAACTTGCAATTCAAGGCGGCTCAAACGGCGGTTTGCTTGTTGGAGCAGTTACTAACCAACGACCAGATTTGTTTAAAGTTTCATTGGCTCACGTTGGCGTGATGGATATGTTAAGATATCAGCATTTTACAATTGGAAGAGCATGGTCGTCGGATTACGGACTTTGCGAAGATTCTACAATGTTTAATTATCTTTACAAATATTCGCCGATTCATAATATTAGCAAAACGGCAAATTATCCGGCAATTATGGTTCTTACTGCCGACCACGACGACAGAGTTGTGCCTGCACATTCGTTCAAATATATTGCAACTTTGCAAGAAAAATATAAAGGTGAAAATCCCGTAATAATTAGAATAGATACGCAAGCAGGACACGGAGCAGGAAAACCTGTTGCAAAAACAATTGATGAAGCGGCAGATATTTATTCATTTGTTTATAAAAATATGGGATTAAATCCGTATAAAAAATAAAAAGTTTTTACTTTTACGGAAGTTCTATAAAAAGTAGATTTTGCTGTCATTTCGACCGCAGGGAGAAATCATAAATCATTTATTGTGTGAACAATAGATTTCTCACTTCGTTCGAAATGACAGTTTTTTTAAACTTTTATAGCAAACTCTGTTTTTAATACAAAAAATATTTCAGAATGAGCGATTTACGCAATAATTTTATTGTAATTGAAGGAAACATTGGTGCAGGAAAAACATCTCTGTCAAAAAAAATTTCGGAAGAATATAATGCAAAACTTATTTTGGAGCAATTTGCCGACAATCCATTTTTGCCAAAATTCTATAACGAGCCTGAAAGATATTCATTCCAACTCGAACTTTCATTTCTGGCCGACAGATTTCAGCAATTAAAATCGGAATTAAATTCTCCCGATTTGTTTAAATCATTTATCATTTCGGATTATTTTTTCACAAAATCGCTTATATTTTCAAAAAATACACTTAACGACGACGAATTTAAACTTTATCGCAAAATTTTTAATATAATTTACAGTTCACTTCCAAAACCCGATTTATATGTTTATCTGCATCTCGACACTGAAAATCTGATAAATAATATCAAAAAAAGAGGAAGAAACTATGAACAAGAAATAAAGCCCGAATATTTAGATAAAATTCAAAATGCTTATTTCGATTATTTCAAACAACAAAAAAACTTTACATTTTTGGTTATTGATACAAATAATATTGATTTTGTAAATAATCCGAAAGATTACGAAAAAATTAAAAAAGCAATTTTAAATACAAAATACGAAAAGGGATTAAACAGAGTGATTTTATAAAGCGAGCAATCCGCTTATTAATTTTATTTTTGTATTTTGATTTTGTAACGATTGGATTTTTTTTTAAACTAAATTATTATTGTCAATACAAAAATCCGAAAAGCCATAGCGGAATTTGGTTTTCAATACCAAGTTCAATTTTATCTTTGACAATGAACGAGTTTTCTATATTTCTTATCTGTTTTTGTTGTTTATTTTTACCTCCTACTTCAAAAGTATATTTCTTGTTCACAAAAAAATCCGACTTTTCGGAATATGCTGTTTCGTTATCTTGTGATACTTGATTTAAAAAGAAAGTTTCACGTATATTACCGGTGTTTTCGTTTTCGTTGCTTAATGCAAAAATGAAGTTCGTATTTTCGAGATATATTTTTTCGGGTTTTTGTAAATTACTTATTCCGAAATTATCTTTTTTTAGGGCATTAATTAAATTTGCATCATTCAGGTGATAAATATACTCCAATAGAGTATTTCTGGAAATATTAATTTTTTGGGATAATGAACTAATATTTGGTTTAAACGGAACCGATTCACTTATTATATAAAGCAATTGTTTTACTTTCGAAATTTTTGCAACTTCAACATTTCTCAGTTTAGGTAGCTCAATCTCCAAAATCATATTAATTATTTCACGTAACCTGTTGAAATAAAGTTTTTTTTCTTTTCCGAAAAAAGGGAAATATCCTATTTTTAAATATTCGTCAAAATATTGAAGTGGCTTAATATCAGTAAAATCAAGAGATATTGATTCGTGATTTAACAGAATTTCATCTAACGAAAACGAAGGTAAATCTATATTATATTTGAAACTTAAAAACTCACGAAAAGATAAGCCTTGCATTTTATAGGCCAATGCTCGGCGACTCAAATCGCTTCTCGAATTTAAGATTTCTAAAAGTGATGAGCCCGTAAAAACAATTTTAAGTTTCGAGTGGTAGTCGTATATATTTTTGATTTCAACAGCCCAATTTTCATATTTATGTACTTCATCTATAAACAAATGTATGCCTCCGGAAGCTACAAATTCATCAGCTAAATCAATTAGCTTATTATCGGAAAAATACAAATCATCGAGCGTTATGTATAAAGCTTCTTTTCCTGTTCCATAAGTATTTTTGATATATTGCAATATCATGGTTGTTTTACCTACACCGCGAGAACCTTTAATTCCTATAAGTCTTTCATCCCAAGAAATTTTATCGTATAAATATCTGGTAAAAAGAGTGTTCGTTTCATTAATAAGAATATTATGTCGTTTTATGAGAGTTTGCATAATTACGGGTTTTGATAAGTCTATATTGCAAATATAAGATATTTTGCTTTACGGACTAAACAAAATGTATATTTATTTTTGATTATATAAATGGTAAATCAAATATGCTTTTGTCTTAGATTACTTATAAAACGTGCTGACTGCATGGCATTGCTCAACTCGTCGAGGTTTTTATATTCGTATTTTACTCCCTAATTTTCATTTAAGGGTAAAGGTAAAAAATTTGGGTTGATTTTGGAAGTGCTAAGAAAAATCAACCGTACTTGTTTTATTTTTTTTAACAAACTTTATTGAACTTTGATTTTGCTTAAAGCTTGAAAACATAGTTAGACGGATGTCGGAACATCCGCCTTTCTTTTTTAAATTACGTTTTTTGACAGCCTTATGTATCGATGTTATTTAAACAACAATTTACCACATGAACCAATGTATCTGGTTCTGAGATTTATCATACCTATAATAATGAAATCCTTTTTTAAAAGTGAATTTATATTCACGTAATGAGCCTTCTACATCAAATTTATGATTTTCAGCAATCTCGATATTAGGTAAAGAATTTACATTATAACATTCCTGTTATAACTCATATATTGTAGAAAAATTACTTTTTTTTTGCTTCGTGTAACCGTCTATAGTTTCTAAATAAATCCTTGTATCTTCGAAATATTCATTATATGAATAACTTGTTTCATTTTTATTAATAATTGAAAATGGAAATGATTTAAAGTTATTATATTTTATATATATACTTGGCAGAATTAATATTGTATCATTTCTATAAGTCCAATATGCAATGATACTATCTTCAACATTACCCAAAACATATTCTTTGAATAATAAATTGTCTTTATTTATCTGTTTTCCTGTTTTGTAAAAAAAACACCCTGATTTATTTATTTTTCTTTTGTTGGAAACATCGGAAAATAAGTCTGTAGACTTTTGAGAATACAAATTAAAGATTAATAGATTGGTTGATATGATTAATATAATCTTTGTCATTCCATTTTTTACTATAAATTCAAAAACAACACTTTACAATAAAGTAATAAGGTGTTGTTCCAAAGAATATTCGTCCATAAAATAAACATCGCGGGCTTTACTTCCTTTTGAAGGACCAACTATTCCGGCTGCTTCAAGCTGGTCGATAATTCTTCCTGCACGATTGTATCCTATTGACATTTTTCTTTGAATCAGCGATGTTGAACCTTGTTGATTTGCAACTACAATTCTTGCTGCGTCTTCAAAAAATTCATCTTTTTTCGACATATCTATAGACCCCAATGCTTCTGCGTCTTCTTCCAAAACTTCGGGCAATAAAAACGGTGTTGCATATCCTTGTTGATGCTCGATAAACTGAGTAATACTGTCGAGTTCCGGTGTATCGATAAATGCACATTGAAGACGAACTAAATCACTGCCTTCTGAAATAAGCATATCTCCTCGCCCAACCAAATGATTTGCACCGGGACTGTCAAGAATAGTTCTTGAGTCAATCATAGAAGCAACTTTAAATGCAATACGTGCAGGAAAATTCGCTTTGATAACACCGGTAATAATATTTGTTGAAGGACGTTGAGTTGCAACAATTAAATGTAAACCTACGGCACGAGCCAACTGAGCAAGCCGAGTTATCGGCATTTCAATTTCTTTTCCGGCTGTCATAATCAAATCGGCAAATTCGTCAATTACCAAAATAATATACGGCATATATCTGTGTCCGTTATTCGGATTAAGTCGTCGTCCGATAAATTTTTCGTTATATTCTTTAATGTTTCTGGCTTTTGCTTTTTTCAGCAATTGATAACGATTATCCATTTCAACATTAAGAGAAGAAACAGTTTGAACAACTTTTTTATTATCGGTAATAATTGGTTCAACAGCATCGGGCAAAGTGGCCAAATAATGTTTTTCGAGTCTTTCATATAAAGTTAACTCAACTTTTTTAGGGTCGATTAAAACAAATTTTACTTGAGCAGGATGTTTTTTAAATAATATTGAAGTTATCATTGCATTTAACCCTACGGATTTTCCTTGACCGGTAGCACCGGCAACAAGTAAATGCGGCATTTTTGTAAGGTCGAAAACATAAGTTTCGTTCGAAATAGTTTTTCCTAAAGCAATTGGAAGTTCCATTTCGGATTCTTGAAATTTTGCCGAACGAATTACCGATTGCATCGAAACAATTTCGGGTTTTTCGTTTGGAACTTCAATACCTATTGTTCCTCTTCCGGGCATTGGTGCAATAATACGAATTCCAATTGCCGAAAGACTTAAAGCAATATCGTCTTCAAGGTTTTTAATTTTTGAAATTCTTACGCCCGGAGCAGGAATTATTTCATAAAGAGTAATTGTCGGTCCGATTGTAGCTTTAATTTTATTAATCTCAATATTATAATGTTTGAGAGTTTCAACAATTTTATTTTTATTTCTAAGAAGCTCTTCTTTTGTAACTTTTGGTTGTCCGCTTTGATGTTCTGCCAACAAATCAAGTGAAGGCATTACAAAATTAGATAAATCAAGAGTAGGATCATAATTTTTTAAAGGTTCGCGAGTAATGTCGTCTAAACGAACATCGTCATTTTGTTCAACGTCAAGAATTAGATTTCCGTCTTCGTCGTATTTATCATCGCCTGTATCTTCAAGCTCTTCGGTATTTTCATCGTTTTCCTTCTTATCTGCAATAGGTTTAAATTGAATATTTTGTTCTGTTTGCGATGTTTTATCTTCGATTTCAAAATCATCATCAATTTCGTCGCCCGAATCGGTAAGTTTATAGTTTCGTTTTTGAGTAATTTGAAGCGGTTCGTTAGTATCTAAATCAATAACAATATTTTGATTTACAGGATTTTGATTTGTAGCATTTGCATCTTTATCCGAATCGTCCAAAAACGGATTCGGGAAATTTGCATTAACATTTTGTGTTGAAGTGCTTTGAACATTTGCATTTGCGCTAACATTTGCAGCTTTTTGTTCGTTATATTGTTGTTTTACATCACTGAAAACAGAGAATACTTTTCCGGATTTTCCAAATATCTTAACAAATAATTTAGTTTTTGTGATTAAACCTTCAATTGTAAATATTAAAAACGAAACAATCACAATAATAAGAAATAAAGCTGTAACAAAATTTCCGAGCAGTGAAATTAACCAATCGCTAATTCTGAAACCGAAATTTCCTCCAACAAATATAAACTCTTCGCTGACAATAAATGAGAGGAAAACCGAAAACCAAAATATCAGAAATAATGTGTATTTGGAAACTTTTGAAAGCGAAAGAAATTTTATATTAAGCAGATGTAAACCTGTTACAACAAAAATTAAAATAAAACCGAAAGAAGCAATTCCAAACCAATTATAAATAAATAATTGAGAGAAAAATAATCCGACTTTTCCTACAGAATTTTCAATACGAACATTTGTATCAAAAATATATTCAAACCAAGGTAAGTCAAGAATATCCTGATCTTGTTTCCATGTAAATAGGAATGAAACAAATGAAACCGTCAGTAATATTGAAAACAATATTAAAGCCAAGCCTGTGAAAACTCGGTATCTTTCGTCTTGAACAATGTTTCTGTATCTTTCAGATAGCGGAAGTTTGTTCTTAGGTCGTCCGCGTGTAACCTTTGTAGTTCTTTCTTTAGATTTTGATGCCATCTTAATGTTAAGTATACTTGATTTTAGGGTACGGCAAATATACCAATAATTTTGAATTTTTTATATAATAATTAGAATATTTTTGTTTATTTCCTTAAATTTAAAGGAATAAAGATTATATGAAATATAAATTACAAAATTGAAAAAGAAAACAAAGTATGAATTTA
>DZBS01000129.1 GCA_022729995.1 Draconibacterium orientale
TCAGTCTTCAGTCTTCAGGTTGCATTAAAAGGTAATTGATGAAATTTTACTGCATACTGAAGACTGCCGACTGCCTACTTTTTTTTAGTTTTTATTCAATTAAAACGGCACTTCCGTTTGCAATGTCATTTTCAAATTTTTTGAATTTTCCTTCCAAAGTATTTCCGTTTTGGTAACGAACTTTTACCATTTCGTTTCTTCCAACTTTCTTTTCACTTCTAATAGGTTGAAGTTTTTGTTGCGGTTTTTCCGGAGAATTTGAATTTGAAGAATATTCGTCTTTTTGAGTATCATATTTACTCAAATCCATTTTTTGAACTCTTCCCTGACGAATTTGCGACGAATCTTGAACAAAAATTGAAGCTTTCATTAAAGCCGTAACAATTTCTTTGTTATTTTCGTTAATCATTTTTTGGAACAATTCATAAGATTCAAATTTATATATCAAAAGCGGATCTTTTTGTTCGTAAGAGGCGTTTTGAACAGATTGTTTTAAATCGTCCATTTCGCGTAAATGTTCTTTCCAAGAATCGTCGATAATTGCAAGAATTAATTGTTTTTCAAAAGATTCGGCAACTTCTTTTCCTTTAGAATTGTAAGCATTTTCAAGATTTACAATAATTCTGTAAATTCTTAATCCGTCGGTTATCGGAACTTCAATATTTGTGTATTGACCCGACATTGTTTCAAAAACATTTTTGATAACAGGAAAAGCTTGATTTACAATTACATCTTTTTTTCTTTTGTAATTTTCAATAGCTCTGTTAAAAATTAAATCGGTATTTTTTTGTTGATTTCCTTTTGAAAATTCTTGTTCTGTAATAGGGCATTCAATCCCTAATGTTTTAATCAGAGTCATTTTAAATTCGCCAAAATCACCGCCAAAATTTTCATTTACCAGACTTAAAGAAGTATCATAAATCATATTTGTTAAATCAACACTGATTCTTTCTCCGTAAAGAGCGTGTCTTCTTTGTTTGTATACAACTTCTCTTTGTGAGTTCATAACGTCGTCATATTCAAGAAGTCGTTTACGAATTCCAAAGTTATTTTCTTCAACTTTCTTTTGTGCTCTTTCAATTGATTTTGAAATCATTGAATGTTGAATAACTTCACCTTCGTCAAGTCCCATTCTGTCCATCATTTTAGCAATTCTGTCGGAACCAAACATTCTCATTAAATCGTCTTCAAGAGAAACATAAAATTGTGATGAACCCGGGTCGCCTTGTCGTCCGGCTCTACCTCGTAATTGTCTGTCGATACGTCTGGATTCGTGTCTTTCTGTACCAATAATTGCAAGTCCGCCTGCTTCAACAACTTCTCTTGAAAGTTTAATGTCGGTTCCTCTACCTGCCATGTTTGTAGCAATTGTTACAATACCTTTTTGTCCTGCTTTTGCAACAATATCTGCTTCTTTTTGATGCAATTTTGCATTTAAAACATTATGTTCAATCTTACGAATTTTTAACATTCTGCTTAGTAATTCTGAAATCTCAACAGATGTTGTTCCAACAAGAACCGGTCTTCCGGCTTTTACCAATTCTGATATTTCTACAATAACAGCATTGTATTTTTCTCTTTTTGTTTTATAAACTAAATCATTTCTGTCGTCTCTTGTAATTTTGCGGTTTGTAGGAATAACAACAACATCAAGTTTATAAATATCCCAGAATTCTTTAGCTTCGGTTTCGGCAGTTCCTGTCATACCGGCAAGTTTATGATACATTCTGAAATAATTTTGAAGAGTAACAGTTGCAAAAGTTTGTGTTGATGCTTCAACAGTAACGTTTTCTTTTGCTTCAATTGCTTGATGCAAACCGTCGGAATATCTTCTTCCTTCCATTATACGGCCTGTTTGCTCGTCAACAATTTTGACTTTATTTTCGATTAAAACATATTCAACATCTTTTTCAAACATTGCGTAAGCTTTAAGGAGCTGATTTATAGCATGAACTCTTTCGGATTTTATGGAATAATCGGAAATTAATTTATCTTTTTCTTCAAGAATTTTGTCTTCCATTAAACCGGAGTTTTCAAGGTCGGCAATTTTTGTTCCTATATCGGGCAAAATAAAGAAATTTTTATCTTCCACAGCTTTAGAAATCAAATCAATACCTTTGTCCGTCATTTCAACAGAATTGTTTTTTTCGTCTATAACAAAAAATAATTCTTCTGTAACTTCCGGCATTCTTTTAGCATTTTCGGCAAGATAAATATTCTCGGTTTGTTGCATAAAAGCTTTTATTCCTGTTTCGCTTAGAAATTTTATAAGTGCTTTTGTTTTTGGAAGACCTTTATGTGCTCTTAATAGCGACAAACCTCCTTTTGCTTGTTCTTTTTTATCATCGGATTTTAAAAGTTTTTTTGATTCTGCCAAAAGATTTGAAACTAATGTTTGTTGGGCATTGTAAAGTTGAATAACTTTTGGTTTTAGTTCATCAAAAATCAATTTATCTTTTTCTCCTTTTGGAACCGGACCTGAAATAATTAATGGTGTTCTTGCGTCGTCAACAAGAACGGAGTCAACTTCATCAACAATTGCGTAATTGTGTCTTTTTTGAACAAGTTCTTCGGGGCTAAGAGCCATATTGTCTCTAAGGTAATCGAAACCGAATTCGTTATTTGTTCCAAATGTAATGTCTGCTTGATATGCTTTTCTTCTTGAGTCGGTGTTTGGTTGGTGTTTATCAATACAATCAACTCTTAAGCCGTGAAATTGATATAAAGTTCCCATCCATTCGGCATCACGTTTTGCCAAATAATCGTTAACTGTAACAAGATGAACGCCGCGACCGGTAAGTGCATTTAGGAAAACAGGTAATGTTGCAACAAGCGTTTTTCCTTCTCCTGTAGCCATTTCGGCAATTTTACCTTGATGTAGAGCTATACCTCCAATTAATTGCACATCGTAATGAACCATGTTCCAAACAATTTCATTTCCGCCGGCTATCCATTTGTTGCTGTATATTGCTTTGTTGTCTTTTATAGTTATATCTTCACGATTAAATGCAAGTTCTCTGTCATAATCGCTTGCAGTAACTTCAATTTTTTCATTTTCAAAAAATCTTCTTGCTGTATCTTTTATAATAGCAAAAGCTCTCGGAAGAATTTCATCAAGTTTTTCTTCAATTTTTGAATCGATTGTTTTTTCTATCTCATCAATTTTTTCATAAACTACTTCTCTTTCTGTAATATCAATTTTTTCTTCTTCGATATCTTTTTTGAAAGCATCAATTTGGGAGATTTCTTCTTTTATATATTCAGCAATTTCTTGCCTAAGAATATTTGTCTCTTCTCTTAATTGATCGTTTGTAAATAAAGTGTATTTTAAATATTCCAAGTTTATTTTATCAACAATTGGAGATAGTTTTTTGTTGTCTGAATCTGATTTGTTTCCCAGGAATTTTCCCAGTATACTGTTTATAATGCTCATATTTATAATGGTTTATTTTAATTTTTATTTACAATGTTTTTTGAAATATTTATAATTACTTCAACAGCTTTTTCCATTGATTCAACAGGAATAAATTCATATAATCCGTGAAAATTATGTCCGCCGGTGAATATGTTAGGGCAGGGAAGTCCCATGTATGAAAGTCTTGCTCCGTCTGTTCCTCCTCTAATCGGAGAAATTTTTGGTTCAACTTCGGCTTCAATCATTGCTTCTTTTGCTAATTCTACAATGTGGTAAACCGGTTCGATTTTTTCTTTCATATTGAAATATGTATCTTTTATTTCAACAGATATTATTTCTTTATTATATTCTGAATTTATAGAATCGACATTTTTTTTGGCAAGTTCTTTTTTCTTTTCAAATTTTTTTAAATCGTGATCTCTAATAATATATTGCATTTTAGTTAGATCTACAGTTCCCGACATTTTTAACAAATGAAAGAATCCTTCGTAAGCTTCTGTATTTTCGGGTCTTTCGTTTTTAGGAAGTTTATTGTGAAAATCGTTTGCAATTTGAATAGAATTAATCATAAGATTTTTAGCAGTTCCGGGATGAATGTTTCTTCCGTTTATTGTAACGCTTAGGCTTGCCGCATTGAAGTTTTCATATTCAAGTTCGCCAATTTCACCTCCGTCAACTGTGTAAGCGAAATCTGCACCAAATTTTTTAACGTCAAAATTGTCGGCACCTCTTCCAATTTCTTCATCGGGAGTGAATCCTATTTTAATTTTTCCGTGTTTTACCTCAGGATGTTCTGTAAGATATTGAATTGCAGTCATTATTTCGGCTATTCCTGCTTTGTTGTCGGCGCCGAGTAATGTTTTTCCTTTTGTTGTAATTAGTGTTTTTCCTATGTAATTTTTGAGTATAGGAAAATCCAACGGCGAAAGAATTATATTGTTTTCTGTATTTAAAATAATATCATTTCCGTCATAATTTTCAATAATTTGATGTTCTACATTTTTCCCTGAAGTATCAGGCGAAGTATCTAAATGAGCAATAAATGCAATTACCGGAACATTTTTATCTGTATTTGAAGGAAGTGTTGCGGTAACATAGCATTTATCTGTCATTATGATTTCATTCAAACCCAGATTTTCAAGCTCTGTTACAAGCTTTTTAGCCAACTCAAATTGATTGTTTGAGCTGGGATTTGAATTTGAATCAGGATTTGATTGAGTATCAATTTTTATGTATCTTATAAATTTATCTTTAACTTTCATTTCTTGCTTTTACTCTTTTGTTTTTTCTTCTTCACTTTTACTTTCTTTGTTTTCTTCTTTTGATTTAACAATTTGAATATTAACATTTGTTTTTTCTTTGTTAAGAGAAACTACAATTTCATCTCCTTCAACCAGAGAAGCTTCAATAATAACTTCTGCCATTTCGTCTTCCAAATATTTTTGAATTGCTCTTTTTAGCGGTCTTGCTCCATATTTTACATCAAGTCCTTTTTCGGCAATAAAATCTTTTGTTTCATCGGTGATGTTAAGTTTGAAACCTAAGTCGTTAACTCTTTTATAGAATCCTTGAAGTTCAATATCAATGATTTTGCCGATGTGTTCTTTGGTTAAACTATTGAACATTATTATATCGTCAATTCTGTTAAGAAATTCGGGAGCAAATGTTCTTTTTAGAGCTTTTTGAATAATTGTTTTGCTGTTTTCTTCATCACCTTCAGTTGAAGCAAAACCGACTCCTTTTCCAAAATCGGAAAGTTGTCTTGCGCCAACGTTCGATGTCATAATTAAAACCGAGTTTCTAAAGTCGATTCTTCTTCCTAAACTGTCAGTTAATTGTCCGTCATCTAATACTTGAAGTAAAATATGGAAAACATCGGGATGAGCTTTTTCAATTTCATCAAGTAAAACAACCGAATATGGTTTTCTTCTAACTTTTTCGGTAAGTTGTCCGCCTTCTTCGTAACCCACGTATCCGGGAGGTGCTCCGATAAGTCTTGAAACAGAGAATTTTTCCATATATTCACTCATGTCAATTCTAATAAGTGCTTCTTCGGTATCAAACATATATTCGGCTAATTTCTTGGCCAAATGTGTTTTCCCGACTCCGGTTGGTCCTAAGAAAATAAATGTTCCGATTGGTTTATTGGGGTCTTTAAGTCCTGCGCGATTTCTTTGAATTGCTTTAACAATTTTTCCTACAGCTTCCGCTTGTCCAATTACTTTTTTTTCTAAATCAACTTTCATTTTAAGTAATCTGGCGCTTTCTGCCTGAGCAATTCTTGTTGCCGGAATTCCGGTCATCATCGAAATAATTTTTTCAACATCAGCTTGGTCAACGGTTTCGCGGTGTTTTGATAATTCTTGCGACCATGATTCTTTTGCTTTATTTAGTTTTATTTGAAATTCTCTTTCTTTATCTCTGTATGCTGCAGCTTCTTCAAATTCTTGTTTGTCTACAGCGTTTTGTTTTTCTTTGTTAATATCTTCAATCTTTTTTTCAAGTTGCGATATTTCTTCCGGAACTTTTAATTTTGATATGTGAACACGCGAGCCTGCTTCGTCTAAAGCGTCAATTGCCTTGTCGGGCAAATGTCTGTCGCTTATATATCTGTCGGTAAGTTTAACGCAAGAATCTAATGCTTCTTTAGTGTATATTACGTTATGATGGTCTTCATATCTTTCTTTGATATTTTCTAAAATTTCTCTTGTTTCTTCAGCAGTTGTAGGGTCAACAATAATTTTTTGAAATCTTCTTTCTAAAGCACCGTCTTTTTCAATGTGTTGCCTGAATTCATCAAGTGTTGTAGCACCAATACATTGAATTTCGCCTCTGGCAAGTGCAGGTTTGAGCATGTTTGATGCGTCTAATGAACCGCTTGCGCCGCCTGCTCCGATTATTGTATGAATTTCATCAATAAAAAGTATAACGTCATTATTATTTTGAAGTTCATTTAAAATAGCTTTCATTCTTTCTTCAAATTGTCCTCTGTATTTTGTTCCTGCAACTACCGAAGCCATATCAAGAGTAACAACTCTTTTATTAAAAAGAACTCTTGAAACTTTATTTTCTGTAATTTTTATTGCTAAACCTTCAACAATTGCAGATTTACCAACTCCGGGCTCTCCAATAAGAACAGGATTATTCTTTTTTCTTCTGCTTAATATTTGAACTAATCTTTCAATTTCATTTTCCCTGCCAACAATAGGATCTAATTTGTTATTTATTGCAGCTTTTGTTAAATCAATTCCAAAATTATCGAGAACCGGCGTGTCTGAATCAGAATTTTTCTTTTTCTTGAAATCACTTTCTTCTTCGTCGTCGTCTTCATCATCGTATTCATCACCTTCGTCGTCGTCTTCTTCATAATCTCCGTCGGGGTCATCATCTTCATCGTGAGTGTCTTTGTCAGTCAAAGGTTCGTAAGAGCTTTCGATATATGCCTTAGAATTATCATATTCTATTCCTAATCCGATTAATATTTCTGAAACCAGACTTGAACTTTCTCTTAATATCGCTAAAATTAAATGATCCGGACTAATTTCGATTTCTTGAAAACCTTTAACTTCCAAGAAAATTAGTTTTAAAACTCTTTCGGTGGATTTTAATAACGGCAATTCGTCATCGTCAAAGTCGATATTAATATCGCTTGATTTGATTTTACTTTCTATAGATTTTTTTATTTCACTGAGTTCAAATCCGTTGTCTTTAATAAAAGATAGAATTTCGGCAGTTCCGTCTCTGAGAACTCCTAAGAAGAGATGCTCGGTAGAAACATGGTCATTGCCAAGTCTGATTGCTTCCTCTTTGCTATATTTTAAGACTTTCTTTAAATTTTTTGAAAATCGTTTGTTCATATTGATATTTTTTCTTGTTTTGATAATTGTAAATAAAGAATTACAAATTTATAAATTTTACTTAAATTAATGGTAATTTAGTTTTTTTTTGTTGAAATTTACCATTCAATTTGATTTATATTATTATTTTTTAAATAATTATTTGTTTTACTAAAGTGATTATTATTAAAAAAACCTTTATGTGCAGAAAGCGGAGAGGGGTGAGGCGATGATAATATAAGGTGTTTGTTTTCTTCAATTAAAATTGCCTTTTTTTGTGCAAAAGCACCCCATAAAATAAAAACTAAGTTTTTTTTCTTTTCCGAAATTAACTGAATCACTTTATCAGTAAATATTTCCCAACCATGATTTTGATGTGAACCAGCATTGTCTTTTCTTACAGTTAAAGTTGCATTTAACAATAAAACACCTTGTTGAGCCCATTTTGTAAGATTACCGGATTTTGGCATACCTTTATTAATATCTAAATTTAATTCTTTAAAAATATTAATAAGTGAAGGCGGCATTTTTATGTTTTCTTTAACAGAAAAACTAAGTCCGTGTGCCTGTCCGTCACCGTGATAAGGATCTTGTCCGAGTATTACAACTTTGGTATTTTCAAAATTGCATAAGTTAAATGCAGTAAAAATTTCATCAGGCGGAGGAAAAATAGTGTAATTTTTATATTCTTCAACCAAAAATTCTGTTAATTTTTTGAAATAATCTTTTTCAAATTCATCGGTTAAATTTACTTTCCAGGAATTGTCAATTTTAATATTCATTAAATCAATTTTGAATTAAATAATGATTTTTAAGCGTAAATATTCAAGTTGCGAAAATATTAAATAAAAAAATATAGAGAGAATATATTTATTAACCGAATATTGTTAGTAAATATTCGCAAAAAAAATATTTTATATATAAAAAAATCACTAATTTAGCGACTTTTAAGGAAAATATCAGTAAGTAACAAAGATGGAAGAAAAAGGAAGAATAATTCCGGTAAATATTGAGAAAGAAATGAAAAGTGCATACATTGATTATTCAATGTCTGTGATAGTTTCAAGAGCATTGCCGGATGTAAGAGACGGATTAAAACCGGTTCACCGCCGAGTTTTATTCGGAATGAAAGAATTAGGATTATACTCAAATAAAACTCACAAAAAATCTGCGAGAATAGTTGGAGAAGTTCTGGGAAAGTATCATCCTCACGGCGACAGTTCTGTTTATATGGCAATGGTAAGAATGGCTCAACCGTGGTCTCTCAGATATCCGCTGGTAAACGGACAAGGAAACTTTGGTTCAATTGACGGCGACAGTCCCGCAGCAATGCGTTATACAGAGGCAAAATTAGAAAAACTTGCCGAAGAAATTTTGATGGATATTGACAAAGAAACAGTAGATTTTACACTGAACTTTGACGATACATTAGAAGAACCTACGGTAATGCCAACTCGTATTCCAAATTTATTAATTAACGGAACTTCGGGTATTGCTGTTGGAATGGCAACCAATATGCCGCCACATAATTTAAGCGACACAATTGATGCTATTATTGCTTATATTGACAATACCGATATAGATATTGAAGATTTGATTAAAATAATAAAAGCTCCGGATTTTCCTACAGGAGCATATATATACGGTTATCAAGGAGTAAAAGATATGTATCTCACCGGAAGAGGAAGAGTTTTGATGCGTGCAAAAACAAATATCGAAACATCAGCCAGCGGAAAAGAAAAAATTGTTATAAGTGAAATTCCATATATGGTTAACAAAGCCGAATTGATTAAGAAAGTCGGAGATTTAGTTAACACCAAAAAAATAGAAGGAATTTCTTATGCAAACGATGAGTCGGATAGAACCGGAATGCGAATTGTTTTCGA
>DZBS01000130.1 GCA_022729995.1 Draconibacterium orientale
GTAATGTTTTTAAATTTAACACCAGCCATTAAATCTGTTCGGGCAACATTAATTCCGGGAAGAAAAATATGGTCGTCGGGTCGCAAGCGAATTTCGAATGGCGAATCGCCAAATTTGAATTTTAGCTCTGTAGATATTTTAAACCAATTAACATAATTGTTTTGGGCTTTTATCAAGCGAAAAGAAAAAATTATTACCAATAATATAAATGTTTTTCTAATCATTTCGTAATGTTTTAATGATTTTCAAAAATTCATCTTCATTAATAATTGGAATGTTTTCCAAAAAAGTTTTTTCTTTAACAATTTCAAGAATATTTTCTGTTTCGATATCGGATAATGAAATTCCCATTTGTTCTGCAACAGCTGTAATTACTCGCTTACTCGCCAATTGAGTAATGTGAATCCTTTGTTTTATGCCCAAAACTTTTTCGGGGTCAAAAGGCTGAAAACTTTTTGGGTCTACAAAAGGAGTTCCGGTAGAAATAGAATTTACACCGGTTCCAACAATTGGATCGGTAACTTTTAACGAAAGTCCGGTAAATTCCGAAACTTTATCTGCAACAATTTTAAGGTATTTTAAATCGTTTTGAAATTCAAAAAACTGAGAAGCATCAACTCCCAATCGTTTTTTAAGTTTTTTATTTTTATATGAAAGTAAAAGCGAAATCAGTTCGGTTCTCATTAATCCGTTTCTTTCGGCCAAACCCAGCCAAGATGAACTCACCAAATTAATTCCGGCTTTCAAAGCTTCAATATTGTTCATAAGAGCAAAACCCAAATCGTTATGAAAATGAACTCCGTATCGTTTTGAATTTGAATTGAGTAAAAGTTTTTTAAAATATTTTTTTGTTTCATTCGGATAAATTCTTCCGCGAGTATCGCCCAAATGACAAATTTGAATTCCTGTTTCAATAAGTTTTGACGAAATTTCGGCAATAAACTCGGGTTTTGCGTCAAAAGAAGCAGCAAGTTGAAAATCTACCGGAATATTTCCGGCTTTATCTAAAGCATATTTTGCTTTATCAACTGCTAAAGGAATAATTTCTGAAAGTTTTTTATGAAGCATAACATTTGCAAGCCTTTCCGAAGCCGGAAAAACTACAGCCAAACGAGGATATTTTGCGTTTTTTACAGTTTGAACGGACAAATCTATTTCGTTGTTATTTGCTCGGCAATTTACAGCAATATTACATTCATCAACTTGTTCAACAACTTTTTTAATTGCTTCAACTTCACCTTTTCCCACAGAAATAAAACCGGCGGCAAAAACAAGATGTTTGTGAGCATTTCCCTTATAAATTTTCGATTGCAGTTTTGCAATTTCAACTCTTTGATTTCCTGACAATATAGTTTTTGCTTGGGCTCCGTCGCGTGCAATTTCTTCCCACAGCACAAATCTTTTTTCGTTTAATGAGTCTAAAACAATATCCATATTCTTACGAGCTTTTTCTGTTTTTTAATCTTTTTGTAATGAAAATGTGAAATTTACAAGAAAATATCTTCCGTTTTGAACTAATTGTGATGAAAGTTCGTTACTTGCATAATCCAATCCCGGAGAAAAATATTCTGTGTTTAAAATATTATTCACAATAAGCTGAAATTGAAAATTAAATTTTGGCAATGACCACGAAATAGTTGAATTTAAAAGAAAATATGGGTCAAACTCGGAAGTATTTGTCGGAACTGTAGTTCCTTCGCCTGTTTGTTTATTTCCCACAAAATTTGTTCTTAAATTGAAATTCCAATTTTTATTCATTTCATAATTTACACCAAAATTTGCACTATGAGTTGCAATATCGCTGATTCTTAATTTGCTGTACGGATTTCCGAGTGAGTCTGTAATAGGAATATTTTCGGAATCAACCGGATTTAATTCATAAGGCATTGTGAATGTATAGTTTACATAAAAACTTAATTTATCAAAATTTATATCGGAAAAAGCGTTTATTCCGTAAACCAAAGCTTTACCTTTAGCTTGATTTTGATTTGTATATGTTCCGTCTTCTCTTAAAACCTTAACTTCTTGAATAATATTACTATAAATCGAACGATACATAGAAATATTCAAATTCAATTTATCTTTATAATCTTTTCCAATAAGTAATTCTAAATTTTTAACTTTTTCGGGTTCGAGCAACGGATTTGAAAGTTCTCTTTTCCCGGCTGCGGTTGAAAATTTTTCACGGTTTGTTGCATCTTTAAAAGCTTCGGCATAAATAGCTTTAAATTTGAATTTTTCGGAGAAATAAACCAAGCTTATTCTTGGATTTATTGAATTTCCGTAACCTCCGTTAAGTCTTATTTTATTGTTGTCATAACGAATTCCGGTTGTTAAAATAAGTTTTTTTGCAAGTTTAATTTCAGATTGAATATAAAAACCAAAATCTGTTGAAAAGAAAAAATTTCCGCCGGGAATATTTGTTGAAGGATTTCCTGTTTCTTCGGCATCATTTGTTTTTGAACTTGAATAATCGCCTTGAATTGCACTAAATCTGGTTTCAAATCCGGATAAAATACTTATTCTCGGGTTTGGATCGTAAATAAATTTAATTTCTTCACGAATTTGATTTGATTTTTGGAATAAATATATTGTGTCAAATGTAGGAATATCGCCGTCTATTAAATTATATAAATCAAAAGCCGAATTCAAATATGATTTTCGGAATCTTACAATTGCATTGTTATTATCAAATTCGTGGATTTTGTATGTTATGTAATTGCTTAATTTAATTTTGTCTGAAACTTCTTTTTCATAATTCACATATAAATATTGATGAATTGGTCGCCAAGATTGACCCGCATTGTATGAGGCAAACATTAAATCGTTGTATTGCGCTCCCGGACCTTCTGATTTATTCCAATAAGTGTATCCTACAGACAAATCATGAATTTTAACTTTTGCATTTATATAGAAACTTTCCGTTTTATCGGAAAAATCAACTTTGTCATAAAAATTATTATCATAATCCAATGCTTTTTGAATTCCTTCGGGAGTAAGAATAATTTGATTTGAACCGTTTAAAGAATAATAAGTTCCGGATGTCGGATTTGCGGTTAAAAAATCGGCAACTTCAATATTATCGGTAATATCCAATGAAGCGTGATATCTGTCGATAAGTTCGGGAGTTAACGACATTGGCTCATAATCGTGTTCGGGATATGAAGATAAATCTTGTTCGTCGGAATAAAAAACGCGTGATGTAAGCGACAAAGCAATTTTTCTGTTTTTATTGGCAAAAGCAACTGTTCCGTCGATAAATTTTGTGTTGTAAGTTCCATATCCGCCGATAATATTTGCACCAAAACTTTTTCCATGTTTAACCATATCTTGCGGTTGGTTATGAATAATATTTATAACGCCGAGAAAGGCATTTGAACCGTACATTGTTGATGCAGGACCGTAAACTAATTCAATTCCTTTTAAATCGCTGACGGAATATTGGCGAGATAAATAAACATTGCTCGACCATAAATCGTTTTCTTCAACTCCATCGACCAAAAATAAAGTTCTGTTTGTGTTTATAGACCTGTAACCACGCTGATAAGCATGTGTATAAAGATTTCCGTTCGACCGTGAAATGTCAAATCCGGGCATGTCGTGCAAAACTTGTTCGTAATCGTTATAACCTCTTCTTTTAAATTCCTTTGCACTAAGCAGAATTACTGTTGCCGGAGCTTCGCTCACATTTTCTTCTTTTTTTGAAACCGAAACAACAACTTGTGCATTGTTTCTTCGGATAAATCTTTCAAGAATTTCTATAAAACGAGGCGGATCCGACAAATAATCGGGTTGGAATTTTGGATTTATTTTTAAAAGTTCTCCAACGGCAACGCTTGCGCTACTGTCGTTATCAATAGCCAAAAAGGTTTTGGCTAAAAGTCTGAAACCTTCAACTTGTTGTTTTTCGTCAAATCCGGTGTAAATACATTTATTAATTATTTGAATTACTCCTTCAAAATTTCCGTAATTATAATCTTCGGAAGCATTTTTTAAAGCAGACCAACCGCAATCTTCTTGTGCCGACAAGTTTTGAGAAAATAAAAAAACAAATATTATATAAAGTATAATTCTTTTCATCTGATTATTTTTAATTGTTTTTAAAGGTCAGATAGGAACATCCTAAATAATCATTCCATTTTATGACAAAAGCTATATATGGATGTTTCATTTTTTTTATATTTAGAAATTATTCGGGTAAAGTTGTTTTATATTGAATTCCTTCACCAACATATCTCAACCAATCTTTTTCTTTCATATTTTCAGAAATCTTTTTTCTTATATCCAATGTAAGTTCTTTCATGTCAATTTTATTCATCACAATAGTTTTATCTTTACTTCCTGAAATCAGCATATTGTAATTCATTGTTATAGCAACGCAAAAAACCCACGAAGTGTGACTGCTAAGAACTACAGGCTCAAGATTCATATTTTGAATATCCCAAATTTTGATTTTTGTATCAAAACCTGCTGAAATTATTTTGTTGTGTAATGAATCGTATTTCAAATCTGTGATTCCGGAGTTGTGAGCAAAAACAGATGTGCTCTTGATATTTTTATTATAAAAATTAATTTTTCCGGTTGAAGTTCCTGTCGCGAATTCGTTGTCGGAAATAAACAAAAAAGATGTTACATTTTCATTTTCGGTTTTAATTTCCGTTATTTTTTCGGGAGAATCTAAATCTATTATTTTTATTCCGCCATCGAAAACAGAAGCATACAGAAGGTTTTCTTGTTTATTTAAAGCAATTGTCAGAATTTTTTTATCGTTTTTATAAATATTTTTAACTTCTAAATTAGTAATATCTATTGAAAAAATATTTCCGTCGCTACTTGCCGAGTATACGATTGAAGAATTTGATTTTGCTACAATTTTATTAACAATATCGTCGTGAACTTTTACGGCAATCGGTTTATCAATCGGATTTAAAACATTCATAATAAGAATATCTCCTTTTAAATCGCCTGCAATTAATTTGTTGTATTTATTGGATAATGCTAAAGTTCTGAAACCTGTATTTCCGTAGTTATCGGTGTTAAAATTTTTGAAACTTTTAGGATTTAAAAAGCCGAAAAACTTAATTTGTCCGTCTTCTCCGCAAGAAATAAATCCGCTTGGTTTTTCACTAATCACAATATCTCTAACCCCGTCGGTATGTGAATTTGATTCCTTAAGAACAATTTTTGAATCGGAAAGTGCCAACAATGCCGAAAAAATATCGGGTTCGGAAATATTATGGTTGTATTTTTTGTTAAAATATGCTGCTTGATATGCTAAAATATAAGGCAATTTCTTATCGTAATCGGAAAGACTTTGGTCTTTTTTATTTGATTCAAAAAGCCGTATTGCTTGAATTGCCAACGATTTAGCAATAGCAATTTTACGCAAAGTATCTGTTTTTGCTTCCGAAATTTCGGCTCTTAGTTTTTGCTCTTCTGCCAAAAGCTTTTGTTCATAAGCTTCATCTCTTAATTTTTCTGCTGATTTTTGTAAATTTCTTGCCATATCTCTTGCTGCGAATGCATCATTTTTGGCAATAAGAGCAAGGCTTTTTTGAAATATTGCTTCTTGCTTTTGTTCAACAGCATATTGTTTTTGTTCTTCGGCAAAAAGCCTTTGTTGTTCTGCAATTATTTTTTGTTGTTCTGCAATTCGTTTGTGAGAAACGGCTTCTTTTGTTTTTATTTCGGCAAGTTTTGTTTCTCTGACAGCTATTTTTTGTTCTTCTCTGGCTTGTTTTTCGCTTTTTTCGGCTTTTGTTCGTAAGGTTAAAGAAATCATTAGAAATAAAAGTGATATTAAAGTTGCAGTGCCCAAAAATATTGCAACGCCTCTTGCTCTTTTTAAACTTCTTTTTTGTTTTTCTTCGGCGAGTAAAATTTTGTTGTCGAATTCTTTTTTACTGTAATCAATAAAATTTATTGTTCTTTCAAAAGCAGGATTATATCTTTTAGCCCATTCAAAATTAGGTTCGTTTTCTTCTTTCCATTTGAGAGCAATTTGCAAATCGGGGTTTTTCAAAATTCCGCCTTTTCCTTCTTGATATAATTCTGCTGCAGCCGAAATTCGTAAATATAATTTTGCCGATTCGGCTTCTTCATTAACCCAATTTTGAAGTCGGCTCCAATAGAACATTATACTTTCGTGAGAAATATCAATTACCGTTTCTGCAAAAATTTTTGTAGCGTTTGACGGCATTAAAAAACTGTTGGCATCTGAACGAAAAAGATTAATTACTTCAACAATTTCTTCTTTTCTTTCTCCGGTAACTTTAATAATATCGTCTAATTTTGTAGGTCTTCGAGTTCCTCTGTTGTCTTCACCTAAATCTGTGAGCGATTTAAAAATTTTTTCGGTAATTTTCTTTTCTTTTGTAGTGGTTAAACTTCCGTAAACTTGTTCGGCGTGAATAGAAAGAGCATTTAAAACAGTTCCAACGGCTTCATAATGTTCAACATCCAGCGGTTTATCGCTCACATCGTTAACCATTCTGTATTCCCATGTTCGCATTAAAGCGTGTTGCAACACGGGTAAATTAATTTCAAAATCGGCAACATCTAATTTAATTCTTTCTAATAATTCATCGGAAATTCCTATTCCCGATAAGTTTGCAGGACCAACAATTGCTTTTTCTTTTTCTATGTCGGTCATTTTAGGAATTAAATAATGTCCGGAGTTTATCAATTCTGCCAAACCTTCAAATTCTGTACAATCGCCCAAGAAATCGGACCTTAACGAAAGAATAATATATATCGGAAGTATTTTTTGGTTTACCAGATATATAATTAAATCTACAAAAATATTGGAATCGCTTTTGAAATCGTTGAAACTTTCATTTTGTTTAAACCTGAAAATTTCTTCAAATTGGTCGATATAAATAATAATCTTTGAGTTTTCTTCGGAAAGTTTTATGGAACTAAAATATTCATCAAAAGATTCTCGCAGCTTTCTTTCATTTAAATTTTCGGTTGCACATAATTTGTTCAAATTTTCATTTTCGCGAATTGATTTAGATATCGAATCAGATATGTTTTTTAAAGGAGAATTTCCGGGACGAAAAATACATTTTATAACTTCAGAAGAATTTCGCTGAATTGCGGGAATAATTCCGGCTTTTACAAGCGATGATTTACCGCTTCCTGATGTTCCGGTAATTGCAACAAATCTTTTTACAGATATGATTTTCAATAACTCGTCAATCTGTTTTTCGCGTCCAAAAAATAAATCACTTTCGTCTTCTTCAAAACTTCTTATGCCGGGATATGGATTTCTAAATGTTTTATTTTTATTCGGATTCATAGAAACGCAAATAATATTATATTGATATAACTGTCAGCGTCTAATATAAAATAAATAAATTATAAAACCAATATTAATTTATTTCCTAAAAAGAACAATTCTGTTAGAATTTGTTCCTTTTGAATTGTTACTTATTCCCCAAATATTTGCAGTTTTTGTAAAAATTTGCTCGTTTATTACAATTCCTTCGCAATTAAAACCTGCATTTTTCCCGAGATTCACAACATATTCGTCTAAATTTAATTTTCCGGATTTTACTTCACCAACTTCAAAAGCTATGTATGCACCTTTTTTGCTTATTCTGAAAAGTTCTACAAAAACATCTTGCATAATTGCTTGCCATTGTTCAACGGTTTTCGACATTGTAATATTTTTTTCAATTTGTTTAACATCAATATTGTTAAACCAACATCTCAACCAATTGTCTTCCGCATATTGAACAACATCTAAAAACGGCGGAGAAGTAACGGTTAATTGGACACTTTCGTTTTCAATTTCAGGAGTTTGACGTGAATCTTTTGAGAGGAAAACAGCATATTTTTTTGCTTTTAAAAGAGCAATTTTTTCATCGTCGGCAATTTGTTTCAACAAACTTTTAGATTTTGTAATTATTAATTTCTTAATATTTCTGTACTCGGGAAATTGATTTCTATTTTTATTAATCTCAATTTGTCTTTTTGACGAAACGGCTTGATTTGGAGGTAAAGTATAAACAGAGAAAAACCCCGAAGAATGTCCGGTTAATCTGTTTGTAGCAACCATTCTTATCCACTTGTCAATAAAATCTTCAGAAGAATTTCCTTTTTTTTGAGATAGATATTTTTTTAATGTTAATATTTCGGAAAGAGTATTTTTTTGGTAAAACATAGATAAATCAATATCCGAAATTAAAGTAAAATCAATATCAATTTCATCTAATCTTTTCTCTATTTCGTTTATTTCGGGAATATGAAGTCTTGCTTCGGAAAAAATTATGCTTAAAGGATTTATGTCGTTTGCAATAATATTTCTGTTGAGTAAAGCTGCTTCAATAACCGTTGTTCCTCTTCCGTTAAAAGGATCGTAAACAGTATCTCCTTCTTTAGTAAAAATATCTATAAAAAACCGCGGTAATTGAGGTTTAAAACAAGCTCTGTATGAAATTTCGTGTATCGAATTTGCTTGCCTTTGTTTTGAAGTCCAATATTCATTTACATAAACAGGAATATTCAAACCGGAAATATTAATTGATTCAACAACAGTTTTTCTGTCGTTTTCAAAACTAAAATTTTTTAAAAACTTATGTATATCAAGCATATTAAAATTAAGTGTAAAAAAAATAAAATTGTATTTAAAAAAAATATTCGCAAAATAAAAGAATTAAAATAAAAATCGTTCATTTATGAAAAGAAGTTATTAACATTTAAAACATATAAAGTTTTACAAAAACTGAATTTAAAATATTTAAAAATAAGAAATAATTAGTATTCAAATAAACTCACAAATTTTTTGAATCAAATCGAATAAATTCTAATCTGCTTTCAAATAATTAAAAAACATATTTTAATTTTAAATATTATACTAAATTTGTAGCTTGAATAAATTTTGAAAATTTTATAAAATAATACAAATATTATGGCTGAAAAAAAGTTTATTACCTGCGAAGGTAATCATGCAGCTGCCCACGTAGCATACATGTTTAGTGAAGTAGCAGCTATATATCCGATAACACCGTCGTCGGATATGGCTGAGTTTGTTGACAATTGGTCGGCAAACGGTAGAAAAAATCTCTTCGGAAAAAAATCGTCCGTAACCGAAATGCAATCGGAAGGCGGAGCTGCAGGAGCAGTT
>DZBS01000131.1 GCA_022729995.1 Draconibacterium orientale
TTCTTGAAAATGTAATAAAAACCAAATTTCAAAACAAGGATTAGAATCAAGCAAAATTGTATTTTTTATTGTTTTTAGTTTCTCCAACATTTTTGGTGCATCAATATCATAAACCAAAAAAGTTTTATCTTTCTCATGTATTGTTTTGCTTTTCTTATAGTTATTTATATAGTTTTCGTTAATTCTGTTTCCTGCAATTTGCGAATCAATAAATATTGGAATTCTGAATTGTGTTTTTAGAAAATTTATATATTTTTCTTCTGTTTTTCCTTCGCAAAAAACAAAAAAAGTCGGATTCACTTTCTTTCCTTTTGATTTTCTTTCTTTACGGCTCATTCAACAAATATTTTAAATCATCTAAATCTCTGTTGATATATGGAATTGCATCAAATCTTCCTTGCAAATATGCTTTTTCCAAATCCATTGTATCTCTAAAATCTTTATAGTCGAAAAGCGAATATAATTCCGAAGACGAATCTTCTTTTTTGTTCACAAAAAATATTTGGTCTTTACGAAATTTATCTAAATTTAATAATCCGGTATTGTGCGTACTAAATATTAATTGAGCAGATTGACTGACATTAAACAGTTCAATAATATATTCAACAATTTGAATGTGCAAACTGTTTTCAATTTTATCAATCAACAATATTTTATTGTTTTTAATCAAATCAATAATTGTTAGCATAATATAAAAAAGCACTTGAGTTCCGTCCGATTCTTCGGTAAAAAAGTCGAAAGCTGTTTTTGGTGAAGATTTATGAAATGTTATAATTTTCAAATATTCAAGTTCTTTATCTTCAACAGTTCCTTTTCCGCTAATAAAATCGGCATTAAAATTTTTTTCAACTTTTTTTTCTTTTGTTAATATAATATCAACAATATCACTGTCGGCAATTTGTAAAGCTTTTAGCAACGCCGATTTATTTTCATTGAAAAGATATTCGATTGAAAGTGAATTGAATCCGGTGTATGCTAAAATGAAATTTTGACTAAAAAATTTGAAAATATCTTTTGCAATTTCTCTGTCCATTTGGCTTGCTCTCGACAAAAACAAGGTTTTTTTTGATGTATTTTCGGCAATATCCATCGGGCGTTTTATTCCTTTTCCAAAAGAATATTTTTCTCTTTTTTCATTTCCTAAACTCTCATCTCTTTTAAAAACATTCGATTTTCTTCCGTTTGGGTAATAATATAACTCTTCTTTTACAATTTCGTTTGTTGTTAATGTGAATGTATATTTATATTCTATATTTTTAATCACAAAACGTATATAAAAATATGAAGCTTTTTTTTCCATTCCTTTAAATTTGAACGGGTTAAAATTAAAATTTACATTTTCATTATGGTTGTGAGAATTAATAATCATTGAAACGCAAAATCTAATTGCTTTTATGATATTGCTTTTCCCTGAAGCATTTGCGCCGTAAAGTGCAATTGTTTTTAAAACTTTGGTATTTTCAAAACTAAAAATATTATTTGGCAGTTTGTCGGATTGATATGTTTTTATATTTCCGGCTCTAAAATCCAAAATTATTTCTTCATTAATTGAAAAAAAATTTGCTAATCGAATTTCTAAAATCATTTAATGTCTGTTTTTGAAATATTATTACAAATATAGTAAATAAAATTAAATTATTTCATTTCTTAATAATAATTTCTGAAATCATTTGCTAAATTTTATAAATTTCTTTAATACTTTTTATTCTGAAAATTAATGCAGATAATCCTGTAAATAAAGCAACAAACAATAATATTAGAATTAATCTGAAATATGATTGGTTTTCTTCAATTCTTTGCAAAACATAAACGATTAATGTTCTAATCCATTCTAAAGCTCCTAAAATTAAAGCAATTTGAATTATTCGAGCCGAATATGGTTTTTTTATGAGAAGCAAAAAGGGAAGGAGTAAGCTTAAAATTGCTAAAGCTAATATTCCTGCTCTCGAAAAATGTGCAGCAAGAATTATGAAACTCAGAATTACGGGCAATAATTTTAATATTTTCATTTTTTCGTATTTAATTTTCTTGAAATTTATTTAAAAAAACTTTAAAATAAAATAAATATCAGAATAATAAAAAAGAATTTTATTTTTGTAGCTTACAGAAATAAATATGAATTCAATAATAAATTTTTCGGAAGCTTCATCAATTGCAATTCACGGCACAATTTTAATTGCAAAATCTTCGGGTTTCATTAATGTTATTAAAATTTCCGAAACTCTCGGAAGTTCAAAACATCATGTTGCAAAAGTGATGCAACGATTAACAAAAAAAGGTTACATAGATTCGCTTCGCGGACCAAACGGCGGATTTATTCTGAAAAAACCTGCCGAAGAAATTAATTTTCTTGAAATTTTTGAAGCAATTGAAGGTAAAATCAAAATCACTTCATGTCCTTTCGGACGCGAAAATATTTGCACTTTTGAAAAATGTATTTTAAATAATGTTACAAATAAAATGACTTCAGATTTTGTAAAATATCTTCAAAGCCAAACAATTGCAATGTATTTATCCTAAATTCAGAATAAAAAAAATTGCGAAACTATATTTCATGTTTCGCAACTTTATAATTTATTAAAATCTAAATTCTTAATCCAACAAACTGTGAATTATTAATCCGCTTCTTAATTTTGGTTCAAACCAAGTTACTTTTGGCGGCATAATTAAATTATTGTCGGCAATATTCATAAGTTGTTCCATCGAAACCGGGTAAAGTGCAAATGCAGCTTTCATTTCTCCGCTGTCTACACGTTTTTTCAATTCGCCTAAACCTCTAATTCCTCCAACAAAATCAATTCTGTTGCTTGTTCTCAAATCTTTTATATCCAACAAAGGATCAAGAACATGATTTGTTAATATTGTAACATCAAGAACTCCAATCGGGTCATTTGCGTTGAATGTTCCGGGTTTTGCGGTGAGTTTATACCAATTTTTATTAAGATAGAGTGAAAATTCGTGAAGTTTAGAAGGTTTAAATTCTGTTTCGCCCATTTCTTCTATATCAAAATCTTTTTTCAATTCCATAATAAAACCTTCGGAAGTATAACCGTGTAAATCTTTTACAACTCTGTTATAATCAATAATTGTAAGTTGACTTGCCGGAAAATTTACTGAAAGAAAATAATTATATTCTTCTTTTCCGGTGTGGTTTGGATTTGCTTTTCTACGTTCAATTCCTACTAAAGCTGCGGCTGCAGTTCTGTGATGTCCGTCGGCAACGTAAATATATTCTATTTCTTCGGCAAAAATTCTTTCAATTTCCACAATAATTTTATCATCTAAAATTATCCACATTTCGTGCATTACTCCGTCGGGAGTTGTGAATGAATATTCCGGAGAATTTTTTACTTTTTCGGTAACAATAGCATCAATTTTTGCATTGTCTTTATATGCAAAGAATACAGGACCGGCGTTGATATTTGAAACTCTAACGTGGTTCATTCGGTCTTCTTCTTTGTCAGGACGCGTTAGTTCATGTTTTTTTATTATTCCTTTTGTATAATCTTCAACAGATGCGCCGCCTACAAGACCGTATTGTTTTTTTCCGAACATTGTTTGTGCATAAATGTAATACGCATTTTTTTGTTCTTGAATAAAAACTCCTTCTTTAAAAAAGCGATTAAAGTTTTCTTTAGCTTTTTCGTAAACTTGTGCCGAGTGAATATCAACTTCCACAGGCAAATCAATTTCGGGTTTGTTAACGTGCAAAAACGAAATTTCATTTCCTTCAGCTTCAATTCTTGCTTCTTCGGAATTAAGAACATCATACGGTTTTGCTGCTACTTTCTCTGCAATTTCGGGTCGCGGTCTTATTCCTTTAAATGGTTTTAAAATAGACATATTTTTAAATTTTATTTATTAACTTGATATTTTTTATCGCCGTTTTCAAAGAAATTAATAATTTGAACAGCTGCAGCAATTCCTGCATTTACGTTTGCTTCTTCTGTTTGAGCTCCAATTTTTTTAGGAGTGAAGAAACATCTGTCGGCATATTTTTCCATTAAAACACTTGCATTATCCGGTGCAATATCAGAAATGTAACAAAAATCTTTTCTGCTTTCAAAAATTCTTAAAAGGTCTTCTTCATTAATAACTTCTTTTCTTGCAGTGTTTACTAAAACTGCATTTTTTGGCATTTTTGAAAGAAGTTCAAAACCGATAGATTTTTTTGTATCGGCATTTGCAGGAATATGAAGTGAAATATATTGACATTCGGAATATAATTCTTGAACCGATTGAAGTGCTTTAACATCGTCTTTTTGAATATCTTCGGGCGAAACAAAAGCATCAAAAGCATAAGTTTCCATTCCAAAACCTTTTGCAATTCTTGCAACGTTTCTTCCAACGTTTCCAAAAGCATGAATTCCTATTTTTTTATCTTTTAATTCTGTACCGGAATTTCCGTTGAATTTTGTTCGAGCCATAAAAACCATTGTTCCAAAAACAAGTTCGGCAACAGCATTTGAGTTTTGTCCGGGTGTGTTCATTACCACAATTCCTTTTTGAGTAGCGGCATCTAAATCTACATTATCGTAACCTGCTCCGGCTCTCACAACAATTTTAAGTCTGTCGCCTGCATTTATTACATCTTTTGTAACTAAATCGCTTCTAATAATTAATGAGTCGGTAATTTTTGCTTCATCAATAAGTTCTTGAGGAGTTTTATAGCTTTCTAATAATCCGAATTCAAAACCTGAATCGGTAATTATTGCTTTTATTTTATCAACTGCTTCTTTTGCAAAAGGCTTGTCGGTTGCTAATGTTATTTTCATTTTTTTGGAATATAAATATTTGTTTAAAAAAATATAAAGTAAAAAAAAGACTTGCGTTTTCATCACACAAGTCTTTTTCTTTATTTTTTAATTAGTGCATTTTTTCAAATTCCTGCATTGTTTGAATAAGAGCATCAACACTTTCGATTTCCAAAGCATTATATATTGAAGCTCTGAATCCGCCAACCGAACGATGTCCTTTTATTCCTAACATTCCTTTTTCGGAAGAGAATTTTGCAAATTCTGCTTCAAAGTCTTTATATTCTTCGTTCATTATAAAACAAACATTCATAATTGAACGGTCTTCGCCTTGAACTGTTGATTTGAACATTTTGTTTCTGTCGATTTCTGCATAAAGTTTAGAGGCTTTTTCGTCGTTTCTTTTTTTCATTCCTGCAACTCCACCGTTTGCTTTTATCCATCTTAAAGTTTGTAATGCAGTAAATACGGGAATTACAGGCGGTGTATTATACATAGAATTATTTTCGGCATGAATTGTATAACCAAGCATTGTAGGAATTGGTCTTGTTACTTTTCCAAAAATATCATTCTTAAAAATAGCAAAAGTTACTCCGGAAGGAGCAAGGTTTTTTTGTGCTCCGCCATAAATTAAATCGTATTTTGAAATATCAACCGGACGACTAAAAATATCCGAAGACATATCTGCAACAACAGGAATTTTGTAGTCAATATCTTTTTTATATTCGGTTCCGTAAATTGTATTATTTGTAGTGATATGAATATAATCTGCATCTGTAGGATAATCGAAATTATGAGGAAGTTTAAAATAATTAGCTTCTTTAATTTCAACAACTTCACCAAATAATTTTGCTTCTTTCATAGCTTTTGAAGCCCATGTTCCGGTGTTTACATAAACTGCTTTTTTGTTTAAAAGGTTAAACGGAACCATTGCAAATTGCAAACTTGCACCGCCTCCTAAGAAAATAACCGAATATCCTTCGGGTATATTTAATAATTCTTTAAATAGTGCAACAGCTTCGTCCATTACAGCATCAAATTCTTTTGAACGATGTGAAACCGATGCAAGTGAAATGCCTGTTCCGGCAAAATCTTTAAGTGCATTTATTGTTTCGTCAATCGCAACTTGTGGAAGTATTGAAGGACCGGCATAAAAATTATGTTTTTTCATATCTTTGAATATATTAAATTGATAGATTTATTTATCTTTTGTGCAAAATTGCAAAAAAAAAATCTGTTTTTAATAATATTTTGAATGATTTTTGTCAGTATACTTTTAAATAAAAAAAAATTAATCTGTTTATACAAATTTTCAAATTTCACTTTAATTATAAACCGGCAAATTTTAAAATATTATTTCAATAAATCCCGTTGTTTTACCAACCAAAATATAAAATTTATTGAACAAAACTATATAAATTTAATAATAAGAACAATGAAAAAATCAATCTTACTTTTTTTAATGCTGATACTTATTTCGAGTTTTTCTTTTTCGCAAAGTCAGCAAGTTTATAACAAATCGCAAAAAGAAACTTTTCTTTTGAATTATTCTCAAAACGGAAATATTTATCTAAATCAAATGTTACAAAAATTAGCTGCGGCAAATCAAGTTGCTGTTTCTTCTTTTAATATCAATTTTAGTTATACCGAAGTTTTAAAAATTTTTAAACGTGCAGACAATTTGAATTTAGTTTCTCAACTTTCCGATTTGTCGATTACGGGAGACGTAAAGTATAGAAACTTTTCTGTTCAAGAATTTTTTATTCCCGAAAAAGTTTCTTTCAAAATGGAATATTCTTCGGGAAATAGAATTATGGGAACTATTAATAATCAAAATGTTAGTATTTCAGGAAATCCTGCAACTATTGCCGACAAAAATGTAAGAGACTCGACGAACAGTCAGAATTTAAAATTGGAAACAAAAGATAAAGTTTTTGATTTTACGGCTCAAAACAAAATCGAATTCGACGCATATATTGCAACTATTGACGCATATTATTCAGAAAGCAGCACAGCAAGAGCCAAACTAAATTCTATTGATTTAATTCGTTCCGACAAAAACAGTTTATCGCTTTTGCCCGATTTTAATAAATTGTATGAATACAGAGATTTATCGCAACAAACTTTAAATTACGCATTAGATGTTGAGAAAAAAGATTTCTACAAAAAATTACCTTTAGAAAATACCGACCCTGAACAATTAAAATTGAAAATTGAAAAAATTAAATCGAAAAGTCGCGAGTTAAATCAAAATTCTATAGATATGATTAATTCGCTTGATGTTGTATATTATAATAAAGGTGTGGAAATGCTTTCGAAAAATAATCCGGCACAAGCAGATATGTTTTTTAACAAATCAGTAGAAATAAATCCTAATTATGTTCCTTCGCACATAAAATTAGCTACAATTTATTACAACAGCGGAAGAGTTGATATGGCTATGAATAAAGTAATGACAGTTAAAGATTTTCCGGCAGACGCAACTGCAAAGAACGAGCTTTATTTGTTTGCCGACGGAATGTATAAAGATTTTCTTTTGGAAGCTGCCGACCAAAACAGCCGTAATAATTTCGACGGTGCATTGGCTTCGCTCGACAGAGCAAACAGCCTTTGCAGAGAATTTGCTCAAGTTGTTTGCCGACCTGCAATGGACAGAGAATATTCAAGAGCAATTAACGGAAAATATTTTGCTATTTTATTTGATGCCGATGTTCAAATTCAAAAAGGCAGACTTCAAGAAGCCGAAAAAATTATAAATATTGCATTGGATTACAGACACCAAAATATCACTTTTATTCCAAGCAATCAAGATGTTGCAAACAGAATCGGCGATTTATATTTTTCATATATCAACAGCGGAAATCGTTACAACAGTACTGCGTTTTACGACAGAGCTTTGCAAGATTTTGCCGAAGCGGAAAGAATTTGCAACTCATACCAAGAAATAAATTGCACTGTTGAACTTTCAAAAGGAATTTCCGACTCACGTAACGGAATTTATAACAGTTTGCTAAACGAAGCAGAAAATAAATATAAAGCTAAAGATTTTAAAAATGCCGACGTTTCGGCAAATAATGCAATTTCATACAGAAATCAATTTGCATTAAATAAAAATATTAGAGAAGACCAACTTGTAATGAACATAAAACAAGGAGCTTACGACGATAATATTTCTAAAGGAATTTTTTCTTCAAGCTCAAACGATTTTCAGTCGGCACTAAACTATTTTAATGATGCAAAAGAAATTCAAAATCAATATAATATTCGCCAAAACACAAAACTTTCGGGCTATATTTCTTCTGCCGCAAAAAATTTGGTTTTGAATAAAATAAGTGCCGGAAATCAAAAAGTTGATTATAATGATTTACTTTCTGCACGAAATCTTTTTTCGGAAGCAAGAGACTTACAGTCAAATTATATGCTTGAAAACGATAAAGAAATTGTTTTGGAATTGGGTAAATTGAAAGACAGAATTTTTAAACAAGAATGTATAAACGCACAAAATAAATATGACATTTTATATAACGATGCAATAGCAAAAATAAACTCAAGGGAATTTATTTCGGCCGATAATTTATTAAATCAAGCATTGGACCACGCAAATGCAAACTCTCAATGTATGCTCGAAACAAAAAATTCTCTTTTGCGAAAATCGGAAATTGCTCCGGCAGTTAAATTTCTTTCGCAAATAAATTCATCAAACGATTATGTAAGAAAAGGAAATTATCAAAATGCAATTGGATTATACAACGAAAATTTTTCGTATTTTCAATCGGCAAATATCGCAAAATATGGTTTATCATGTTTGAGTACTTTTGATTGGATTCTTTCACAATCACCTAATTTTATAAACTATTCGGCCGGATATTATATAAGCAAACAAGAATATGAAAAAGCACTTTTGTGTCTTAAAAATTTGAGCGGAAAAGGTTTTAAATCAAGCGGAACAAAAACATCGCAAGTAAGTTTGGCAAATGCTTTGGCAATTAGAGATTACAACGAAAATCCGTCGAGCGATGTTTATGCAAATATTGCAAGATACACAAATGCCGACAAATTTTTTAAAATATTTATGAAATCATATAAAAGTCAGTGGAAAAAATTAAATTAAAACTCGGTTCATAAATTACTTTTTAGCTGTTTAATATGATTTTAAATTGTGTTAAACAGCTTTTTTTTTAATAACACATATTTGAAATTTATATTTATTTTCAAATTTAAAAAGCCACGAAGACACTTAGGCACAAAAAGTTAAATTGAAG
>DZBS01000132.1 GCA_022729995.1 Draconibacterium orientale
CAAATTTTTAAATTTCACTCTTCACTCTTCACTTTTGGTAAAGTCGCAGCATCCGAATCCCAATGAATTTTTTTCGCCAAATCCGGCAAAGTAACCTAATCGTTGTAATTCTACAGGTGCTTTAAGCGTGAATGTCATAAAATAAGCTTTAAGTTTAGTTTCTTGAGCTGTGTCGGCTTTTATTTTTATTAGTGTCGATTTAATTTTTTCATTTATTTCTATATCAAAATTATAATCGAATGAAATTTTAGCGTGAGGATGTTTAAAATTGAAATATGCTGTGTATTTATTTATAAGATTTTGAATAAAAAGTTTTTTGAAATCGGTGTCTGTCGGATTTAAAAATGTTTTAGAATTATTTCCTTCGTAGTTATAACTAATTAAAATAGGGGAGATAGTTTTGTATGTCATTTCTTCCGAAAATTTCGGTTCGGTTATTTTTTCTATTGAAGAAATTTTAAAATTCATTTTACTTTTTTTATCACCAACAGAAATCTCGCTGTTATTAAATATTCCTTTAATAATTGGTTCATATCCTTCTTCCGGATAAATGCTGATAAATAAATCTATATATTCGGAATTAATTTTAATTCTGTCTTCAAATACTTTGCTTTCTTTGATTTTTAATTTAGAAAATGTAAATAATTTGAATTTTGAAATATTATGTTTAAAGCCTTCATAATGAAGATTTTTTGCAAATTCCGGGCTTCCTTGTTGAAATAATTTATATACGGCTGCGGAAATTTCATATTGATAATTTATAGGTATAATATTTTGTGCAGAATTTCTTTGAAGACTTAACCTGAGACGCATTTTAGAAGATTTATGTTTAAATTTTAGGTTCAATAAAGTTATATTTTTTATTTTAAAAACAAACATTTTTTTGATTTATGCTTATATTATTTTAAAAATTCAATGCTGTAATGTATTTTTACTAAAATTTAAATTCTTAAATATTATGTTTAAAACTAATGAATATTTCGACGGAAAAGTAAAATCTGTTGCTTTTCAAACATCAGAATGTCCTGCAACTGTAGGTGTTATGGCCAAAGGTGAATATGAATTCGGAACTTCTTCCGTTGAATTCATGACTGTTACTTCCGGAACTCTGACTGTTTTACTACCAAACGAAACCGAGTGGAAAACATATAAATCGGGCGAAACATTTATTGTTCAAAAAGATGTAAAATTTAAAGTAAAAGCCGAAAACGATACAAGTTATTTATGCTTATACAAATAATTATAATTAATTGAAAATCAGATTTCAATTAATTATTTGTTAAATTTTATTGTTTTAAAAATTCTTTTTTGGTTCGAAAGTTGTATATTTCTGTATTTCCGAAACATTAATTTTTATTACTATGAATCTTGAATTAGACAAATTTACCGTAAAAAGTGCCGACAGAATTAATTTGAAAGATGTTCAAACAGATTTCGATGCCGGAATTGATAAAAAATCTGCTAAAGAGCTGTTAAAAAAGAATGTGGACGAACTTTCCGATTTGCAAAATTTGCTTTTTGCCGACGACAGACTTTCTTTGCTTGTTGTTCTTCAAGCTCCGGATGCTGCCGGAAAAGACAGTGCAATAAAAAATGTTTTCTCAGGTGTAAATCCTCAGGGAGTGAAAGTTACAAGTTTCAAATCGCCTTCAAAAACCGAACTTTCTCACGATTATTTGTGGCGACATGTTATTGCATTACCCGAAAAAGGAATGATTGAAATTTTTAATCGTTCGCACTACGAAAACATTATTGTTACTCGTGTTCATCCCGAATATATTATTGGAAAAGTTCCCGGAGCCGAAAGTTTAGAGAAAATTAATGAAGATTTTTGGAAAACTCGATTTGAACAAATTAATAATTTTGAAAAACATATTTCGCAAAACGGAACTCATATTCTTAAAATTTATTTGCATTTATCTTTAGATGAACAAAAAATCAGGTTTCTATCCAGAATTGATACACCCGAAAAAAATTGGAAATTTAATTCCGACGATTTAAAAGAACGTAAACTTTGGACAAAATATCAAACGGCTTTTGAAGCTATGATTAATAATACTTCAACCGACGATGCGCCTTGGTATGTTATTCCGGCCGATAAAAAGTATTTTGTAAGACTTGCTGTTTCGCAATTAATAATTGATAAACTAAAATCGATGAATTTATTTTATCCGACAGGTGAAACTCCCGAACAACTTCAAGTTGCAAAACAATTGCTTTTGAACGAATAATTTAAAGGAGTTTTTGAATTTATTAATTGAAAAATTCAAGAATACTTTCAGAAGAAAGGTCTTTTAACGGATTGTCCGAGGTAATGAACTCTTCGGACAATTCGAGTTTTTTCTCCTGAAGAATTTTTATTTTTTCTTCAACTGTATTATTGCTTATATATCTGTAAACCATTACGTTTTTGTCTTGTCCGATTCTGTGAGCACGGTTTACGGCTTGTTTTTCAACAGCAGGATTCCACCAAGGATCAAGAATAAAAACATAATCGGCTTCGGTTAAATTTAATCCTGTTCCGCCGGCTTTTATCGAAATAAGAAAAATTTTATTTTCCGGATTATCCTGAAATTCTTGTATAACTTGTTCTCTGTTGACAGTTTTTCCGGTTAATTTTGAGTATTGAATATTTTTTTCAATAAAATAGTTTTCAAATATTTCGAGATGTTTTACGAAAGAAGAAAAAATCAAAACTTTATGATTTTCGGAAATAATATTTTCGGCATCTCTAATAATATCGTCAAATTTACCAGAATCTCCTTCGTAATCTTTGTCGGCCAATTTTGGGTGATTTGCAATTTGACGTAATTTCATAAGTGCCTGAATTACAATTATTGAAGAATCCTTTTTGTCGTGATTACTAATATTTTCGAGAAGCAAATTTCTTATTTTTGATTTTTCGCTTTCGTATAATTCTTTTTGCGTGTCGGACATTTCGCAATAAACAGTTTGCTCGCTTAAAAGAGGTAAATCTTTGGCTACTTGCTCTTTTGTTCGTCTGATAATAAACGGGTTAATAAGTTTTTTTAGAATTTCTTTTGTTTCGCTGTTATTGTTTTTTTCAATTTGTGCTTGAAAAGTATCTTTAAAAAAGTTCAGATTTCCGAGCATTCCGTTATTTATAAAATTTAGTTGAGCCCAAAGATCTATTAACGAATTTTCGATAGGTGTTCCTGTTAAAATTAGTTTATGAATTGAATTTAAAGAACTTACGGCGTTATATATTTTAGAATCCGGATTTTTAATAAACTGACTTTCATCTAAAATCAAATATAAAAATTCATATTGCGAAAGAATTTCAATATCGTTTCGCACAATTCCGTAGCCTGTTAAAATAATATCGTATTTATCAAATTTTATAACTTTTTTTTCTCTTTTGCTTCCGCGATATTTCAAAACTTTAAGGAAAGGACTAAATTTCATTATTTCATTTTCCCAATTGTGAATTAGCGAAACCGGCATAACAATCAAACTTGCTTTTCTTTTTGAAACGGGTTTTTCCGCATTCTCAGAATTAGGAAAAATATCTGTTTGAATATTTTCGGGTTCCGATATTTCTTTATTCAAATCTATTGTTTTTTGAAGCAAAGTTATTGTTTGCAATGTTTTACCGAGTCCCATATCGTCGGCAAGGCAAGCTCCAAAATTATTTTGTTGAAGTAAAATAAGTTTTTTAAAACCTTCAATTTGATATGGTCTGAGTTCGGCGCGAATATCTTTCGGGATATCAATTTCGCTGTTAATTTCTTCCGAAAGTTTATCCAAACCTTTATATAATTCTTTGTTTATTCCTTCAATTTCTGCTTTTGAAATAAGTGTGTAATGATATTTTTTTATCTCAAGAGTCTCATCATTATCTTTTCCGAAAGAAAACAACTGTGAATATTTTGAAAACCATTCTTCGGGAATTATTGCAATTGAATCGTCGGGCAAAATATATTCGCGGTTGCCCGACACAATATTATTCCTGAGTTTTATAAAAGGAATTTCAAAATTTCCAAACTTAACATAGCCTTTTAAATCAAACCAATCTTTGTTTTCCGTGATTTCTATTTGGAGTGATATTTTTTCGGTAAAATATTTTTTGTCGCTAATAAGTTGTTTTAGTTCAATATTATTTTCGGCAAAAATGTTTGAATTTTCGTTAAGCCACAAAATAGTTTTATTTCGTTGAATATCAGGAGTTTCTTTCTCTTTTGAAACTCTGTAAGTGCTTTTATTTTGTTTAAAAAGTCCAATTTTAGTTAATGTTTTTTCAGAAGAATTTTCCCATTCAAAATCACGTGAATATTTTGTAAATTCCAGTTTGTCAAGGTCAAATTCAAGTTTGTTTTTTTCGTCGCTCGAAGCCGAAAAAATTATTTCGCCGTATTGAAAAGAAAGCATTAAAACAAATTCATAATTCCAATCTCTTTCAAGCGAAAGTATAGCATTTTTATTTGTAATTTTATCTATTATTTTAAAACCTTTTGCTTTTACTTCATATTTTTTTATTGCATTTACCGCAAAAGCTTCAAACCATTTTTTTTCTGTTTGAGAAGGAATAAGAATAAAGTCTTTATCAAAAAAAGGCACTATTTTTTTTGAATCAATATCTTCAAAATTAAATAAATCGTTGTTTAAAATTAAAATGCAAGGATTGTTTGAAAGAATGATTTCGCGGTTTTCGTTAAATTGCATTTCTTTTCCGGAATGTTTCACCGATAAAAAATATTTTGTTCCTTCTGGTTCTTTTGTAATATTGAAAATTGTTTTTGCAGGTTCGTTATGAATTTTTATACAATCTTCGTTATGAACAATATTATAATTATCAACTTTATGAAATAATTTAATATCAGATTTTTGTAATAATTTTATAATTTTTACAATTCTTTCTTCAATAAAAGGTCTCAATCTTTTATTAATATCGTCTTGGGTAAGTGATTTGTTAAAATCAAACGATTTTAGGCCTTTTCCGAATACTTTTGCAAGATTTTTTTTGGAATAACTGTCGGAAAGTTTTATAATTTTTGTTTCAATTTCGTTAAATTCATATTCAAATTTATCCATATCGTTTAAATGGATAGGCTCGGTGAGAGTATAGAAATTTTTGTTGGTTTCTTCTGCAAAAAACGCAGTTATTATAAATCCTAACGGATTGTGCTCTCTTACTGCTAATATTAATTCTTGCATTTACCTTTTAACTGAATGAATTTGCAAAGTTACTAAAATATTTTGATTTTCATTAATTTTGTTTTTATCGTTAAGCATCTTTTTTAATTTTAAAATCATTTTTTTATTTATAAATTTTTAATATACGTTTGTAAAAAAAACATATATGTTGAAAAAAATAAATTTGAATTCAAAATCTTGGCAGTGGACAATTTTGATAATTCTCACATTAATCTGGGGAAGTTCTTTTATATTGATAAAAAGAGGACTTGAAAGTTTTTCGGGTTTTCAGGTTGGTGCAATTCGAATATTTTTTGCATCATTATTTCTTTTCCCTTTTTTTTTCAAACGAGCCAAAGAATTTAAGAAATCCGATTTGAAATCTATTCTCACGGTTGCTTTTTTGGGAAATTTATTTCCCGCAATTTTGTTTGCTTATGCTCAGGTAAAAGTAAGCAGTTCGCTTAGCGGAATGTTAAATGCAGTTTTTCCGTTAACTGTTTTGTTAATAGGAATTTTAATGTATAAAGTTAAAATTTTAAAAAGCGAATTTTTTGGAGTTTTTATCGGAATCATCGGCTCTTTAGGTTTAGTTTTTGAAGATTTGAATAATTTTTTTTCTGATAATTATTTATACTTTTTTTTCATTCTAATAGGAACAATTTTTTATGCTGTCAGTTTGAACGAAATTAAATTTAAATTATCTCATATTAAAGGTTTTACCTTAACAGTTTTTTCGTTTTCCATTATCGGACCAATTTCCGGAATTTTATTACTTTTTTCCGATTTTTCGGCTGCTGTTGCAAGTCCAAATTTTGAATTGAATTTGTTTTATATTTTTTTGTTAGGTGTTACAAGTTCTGCAATTGCAATGAGTATTTATTATGTTTTTATCGAAAAAGTTGACATTGTTTTTGCTTCAATGGTAACTTATTTAATTCCCGTTGTTGCAATAGTTATAGGACTTTTCGACGGCGAAAATATTAGTATTTTACAATATTTTTCGATTCTAATAATTTTTATCGGAATTTATATTGTAAATCGTGTTTCGGGCAAAAATCCGAAATAAATATTTTATTCTTCTACATGTGTTAAAATTAATCTTAGTGCAGTGTTTTTTGTAATGTAAGCCCACGACCAATTTATGAAAATAATAAGTTTATTTTTTACACTTAAAATGAGCATCAGATGCAAAAACATCCAAACGAACCAAGCAAAAATTCCTTTAAATTTATAGTGTGGCAAGTCTACAACAGCTTTGTTTCTTCCAACTGTAGCCATTGAACCGTGGTCGATATATTCATATTCTTTTGCAGATTTTCCTATTGAAATTCTTTTTAAATTTTTGGCTAAATTTTTTGCCTGATTTATAGCAACATTTGCTAATTGCGGATGACCGTTAGGATATTTTGGCGTTTCCATGTAGGCCAAATCGCCCAAAACATAAATATTTTCGAGTTCATTAATTTTGTTAAATCTGTCAACAATAATTCTGTTTCCGCGTGTTATATATTTTTCAGGAATTCCGGATATTGTATTTGAAGTAACTCCGGCAGCCCAAATAACTGTTTTTGTTTTAATTGTTGTTGAATCGTTTAGCAAAAGGTTTGTTCCGTCGTAGTTTTTCACAAATTTTTCGGTAATAATTTCTACGCCCATATTTTCTAAATATTTTTGAGAATATGTTTTTGCTGTTTCGCTCATGTTATTCAGTGTATATTTGCTGCCTTCCGCTAAAATTACTCTTAGTTTTGAAAAATCTATTCGGTGATAATCTTTTGGAAGAATATTTTTTCTTATTTCGGCAAATGCACCGGCTAATTCAACTCCTGTGGGTCCGGCACCCACAATAACAATATTTTGCAAACTTTCTCTTTCGTTTTCGTCTGCGGTAATTATTTTTTCGAAAGTTTTTAAAATATGATTTCTTATTGAAATTGCGTCGTAAGTAGATTTTAAAGTAAATGCATGTTTTTTAATTTCATCATTCCCAAAAAAATTTGATTTACAACCCATTGCAAGCACCAAATAGTCGTAATCTATTGTTCCGATACTTGTTGTAATTGTTTTTTCTTCAATGTTGACAGATGAAACTTTTGCAAGTCTAATTCTCACATCTTTTTTGTTTTTAAAAATGTATCTTAAAGGAAATGAAATACTTGCAGGTTCAATTTGTGATGTTGCAACTTGATAAAATAGCGGTTGAAACTGGTGGTGATTAATTTTATCTATGAGGAAAATATCGAATAATTTAGTATCTAATTTCTTAACAAAATTTATTCCGGCAAAACCGCCGCCAACTACAACAATTTTTTTCTTTGTTTCCATTAATATATTTATAAATCTGTTTTTTATTAATTTTGTAAAGATTTATAAATATTTTTTAAAATCTATTCAATCCAATCAATTTTTTGTAAATTTCTTTTTATAATTCTTTTGAATTTATATTTCGGATAACCTATTATTACAGATATTACGGCTTCATTTTCTTCCGGAATTTTATAAATTTCACGCACTTCTTTAACTTTATTTATTGCTGCAGGAACAAGTCCGATTACTGTTGCTCCAAGTCCGAGAGAATGTGCTGAAAGCATTATGTATGTTGCATAAATTAGTGCATTATGTGTGTGTTCTTCTGCTCCTTTATCGGCATGAATAATTATTATTGCCGGAGCATTTCTGGTTATTCTGTCGCCAAATTTTAGTTTATAATTTCCGGCTTTTGAAATGGGGTATAAGTGATTTTTTATAGTATTAAAGGTTTCAATTCCTTTTTTTCGCTTAATCATAAACGACATAAACGGACTATCGACCCATTTCACAATATTGTCCAAAAAATCAGCTATCAAAGGTAATGACGACTCAATAATTTTTCGATTATTTACAACCGTAATATTCATTTTTTCGGGCGATGAACCATAAGGTGCGTAATGAATTGAACTTAATATTTTATTAATTACATCTTTTGAAATCTCTTTGTTTTTAAAATTTCGAATCGAACGTCTTGTTGAAATAAAATTATTAAACTTATCAAAATCTACAATATTTTCAGGCATTTCTGTAAAATCTTTTTCATAAGATAAACTTTCGATTTTCACTGCCGATGAAGAACAAATTGCCATACATTGTCCGCATTTCACGCAAATATGTTCTCTTTCCGGAATAAAATATATTTCATTGTTTGTATTTATACCAAATATATGGCAAGGACATATTTCAAAACAATTTTTGCATTTTAAGCAAATTTCGGTATTTATGAAGTTTCCCATTTTGATTGATATTATATGTTGTTTTTATTTACATAGATTTATATAAAGTTATGTCATTATATATTAAAATCAAAAATACAGAATAACTATTTAGAACTTCTTTAAATGTTAAATACTTTTGTTTTGACAGTATCGTTTTTTTGAGATACTCTTATTGATAATTTTTTTTCTTTATCAATATTCAATAAACATTAATAAATAAAAAAGGCAACTTTCTCAAGCTGCCTTTTTAAATTGTTATTGTTATTTTATTTAGTGAATTATTATTTTATGAACCGAAGATTTATTTTCGGAAACTGCTTTAACAAAATAAATTCCTGAAGGTAAGTTAGTTTGGATTTCACTAACTCCCGAATTGTAAATTGATTTCATTATTAAAGTTTTTCCGTTAATGTCAATAACTTGAATTGAGAGTTCAGATGTTTTTGGATTATCGATAAAAATTGTTTTTAAATTTGAATAAGCTTTTACTTCTTT
>DZBS01000028.1 GCA_022729995.1 Draconibacterium orientale
ATAATTCATAATTTATAATTATTGTATAATTGCATCATTGTATCATTAATTTATTCAGTTAATTCTGTTAATTCAGTAAATTCAAAATTAACAATTAAATAGGTGTAGCCTCACCGGGACTCGAACCCGAATCTAAAGTTTAGGAAACTTTTGTTCTATCCCTTGAACTATGAAGCCGCTACAAAAGTATAAAGTTTTACATAATATTTAAACTTTTTCTACTCTTATAATGTTTACCGGGCATATTTTTGATGCTTCTTTGTTGGCATCATACTCATCGTCGCCCACTATTGCAATATATATTCCTCTTTTTTGAACCGATTCCAACAAATTTATCTTTCCGTCGCCCAAATCTGCTTCCCAACGACCCGGTGCTACTTCCATACAGTAGTTGCAACCTATACATTTACCCCTGTGATGTGTTATTCTTATCATATACTGCAAAATTGAAACAATTTTTCTAAATTTGGAGAATTATTTAAGATTGATTTTAATTATTTTGCTATGTCAAACATATTTCGCACAATATCATTCGCTTTATTCCTTGCATTCTTTTATTCCTGCGCCCAAGTGGGAACATTAACCGGCGGCGACAAAGATACTATTCCTCCTGTTGTTGTTTTTTGCAAACCCGAGAATAAATCGCTTAATTTTATCGATAAAAAAATTATAATAGCTTTTGATGAAATTATTCAACCCGAAAAATTGGAAGATATATTCATTTCTTCGCCTTTTTTAGATAAAAAACCTACATTTAAAACTAAAAAAAAGAAACTTGTTATCACATTCAACGAACCTTTAAAAGATTCAACCACATATTTTTTCAATTTTGATAAAGGAATAAAAGATTTTCATGAAGAAAACATCCTTAATAAGCTCGAATATGTATTTTCCACAACCGATTACCTCGATACTATGGAAATTAGCGGTAATGTTATTGATGCAAATTCTCAATTACCCGAAAAAGATATATTTGTAATACTATATAAAGGTCATACAGACTCTGTGCCGCTCAAAGAAAAACCAGTATATCTCACACGAACCGATTCGTCGGGTGCTTTTAAAATCGATTATCTTAAACCCGGCAAATATAAGCTGTTTGTGCTCAAAGATGCCGACATGAATTATATGTTTAATTTACCTAACGAAAAAATTGCTTATTATGATTCTTTAATAATCCCTTCGGTTGTAAGAACCATGAGAACAGATTCGCTAAAAGCCGGAACTGTTTTGCATAAAGGCAAAGAAGCAGGTGATACATTAACCGCCGACACTGTTATTGTAAGCTACAAAACCACATATTCGCCCTCCGAAATAAAAATGTTTTCTTTTTTTGAAGATAAACAAAAACAATTCGTTGCCAAATATGAAAGAACAGAATTCGGGAAATGTTATTTTGAATTTAATAAGCCTATTGATTCTCTTAGGATAAAAACAGAGTATTTTGATTTAAATTCGCAAACTTCTTTTATCCAATATGCCGATACAGGAAAGACTGCAACTGTTTGGATTAAAGATAAGCCAAACTATACCCGCGATTCTGTTAAATTTGAAATACAATTCTTTAATACAGATTCTCTCAGCATTACAAAACTTGATACTGTTAAACTTACTTTGCCAAACAAAAAGGGCGACACCAAAAGAGATTCAATTAATGCTAACTTTATGGAGCCTGTTAAAGACCATGACTACTTTAAGGACTATAAACTAACTGCAATAGCTCCTTTTAAGGATTTAGACAGCTCAAAAATCAAACTTTATTTGATAGTTGATACTTTAGTAGATGATACAAGAACTCAAAAAATGCTTTCGTCGCAACGAAGAACTCCCGACCAACTATTCTTTGCTTTTGCTCGTCCGCTTGTTAAAAATATAGATATTAAATACTTGCCAAAGGGCGATACATTGCTTTGGTACACTTCTACTTACTCCAAAAACAGAGATACTGTCTTTTGTAAGATTAACGATAAAAGTGTTTGGTATAACGATACACTTAAATTATATATAAACTACGATAACGATTTCTTTTTAAACCAAACTCAAAGCTTTACCGATTCTATAAAGTTCATTACACTCAAACAAAAACTCACAAAGATTGAGCGACCGGCTCCCGACACTGTAAAAATTACATTTATAAAACCGTTAGCCAATAATCCTAATATAATTATAGATTATTTGCCCATGAAGGGTAACTTTACTTGCAAAATATCGCAAAACAATGCAACAATTGCAATACAAAACAAAACAATATACCAAACAGATACACTGCATATCGAATATAAATCTTTAGATTATATTGATAAAGATAATATTGAAATACCTTTGGAAGAAAACTTTATTGCTCCATACACACAGAAGAAACAAGCTGTTATTAAGCACGGTCGAAAAACAAAAACCGAACTTTATATCACATTTAAAGAGCCTTTGCGTTATGCACCAACGGTAACTGATGTTAAAAATAAAACTCTCGAAACTTGGCTCGATTTAAACGAAACCGCACATAAAGATACTTTCTCGTTTACTATTAAACAAGGTAATATTGCCGATATCGATACACTAAAACTTGCAATTGCTTACGATATATTTAATATTAAAGATGAAAAAACAACTCTCAGCGACACTCTAACATTCTTTGTTCTAAAACAAAAAAGAACTCAAAAGCTTTCTAATAAAGAAGAGTCTGCTCTTAAAGAGAAAACGCTTAAACCTGTTAAAATAGAACTTCCGCAAGATTTTATATTGAAAACAGATTCGGTTGACCAAACTGCAATATATATAAATTCAAATTGGATACAAGGCAAGCCATATAAGCTTAAAGCAGACAAAGCTTTCTTTTACGACATATTCGACAAGCCTTCTCCTAAAAAAGATTTCGATTTTACGGTAACTAAAAAAGATTATTACGGAAGAATCATTCTTGATATAAACAATATTAAAAGAATAGAGGATTACGATTATCTTTCTATTCCCAAACAAACATTAGACTCCGTAAAGTATTCGGCTTTATCGGAAGGACAAATAATTATTCAACTTCTAAATAAAAAGAACTTAATTTTGAAAACATTTATAATCAAAAACAATACAGAAGTTATTTTTGATTATCTTGCACCTGAAAAATACTATTTAAAACTAATCTACGACAAAAACAAAAACGGTAAATGGGATACCGGAAACTACATTAAACACATTCAGCCCGAAAAAGTTATCCTATTCCCTAAAGAAATTACAATTAAATCTAATTGGGACAACGAACTGGATTGGAACATTATTAAAGAAAAATAAAAACACTATGCCAAAGAAAACACGAAATTCAAACATACAAGGTTACAACAAAAAGAACCTTACAAAGGCTGTTACCGATATGCTTCGCGAAGCTTCAAGCCAAACCTTTAACTACAAACAAATAGCATCTAAGCTCGGTATCACCGACACACGAATTAAGCAACTTCTTAACGAAGTTTTGGTTAACCTGCACAGCACAAACATTATAGACGAAATTGAACGAGGTAAATATAAATATTCACCGCTCGGTTCAAGCGTTACAGGAGTTGTTGAGATGACAAAAAGCGGTGCAGCTTACGTTGTGTCGCCCGATACGGTCGAAGATATTTATATTCCTCGCCAAAATATGAACCGTGCACTCCACGGCGACCAAGTTGAAGTGTGTATTTGGGCTCGTAAGAAAAAAGCTAAAGCCGAAGGCGAAATTGTGAAGATTATCAAACGTTCAAAAACCGACTTTGTTGGCATTGTAAGCATTTCTCCAAACCATGCTTTCCTCGAAGTTACCGAAAAGCGTATGCCCTACGATATTTTTATTCCTCTTTCAAATCTTAATGAAGCAAAACACGGACAAAAAGCCATTGCACGAATTATTGAGTGGGAAACAAACGCTAAAAATCCTACCGGTAAAATTGTTGACATTCTCGGAACAGCAGGCGAAAACAATACAGAAATGCACGCCATTCTTGCCGAATATGGTTTGCCTCACCGCTTTCCCGAACATCTAAATAAAGTTGCCGAAACAATAGAAGCCGGAATTACTCCCGAAGAAATTGCTAAAAGAGAAGATTTTAGAAACATTACTACAATCACAATCGACCCGGCAGACGCAAAAGATTTCGACGATGCACTTTCGTTCCGTATTCTCGAAAATGGAAACTATGAAATAGGCGTTCACATTGCCGATGTTAGTTTTTATATTGAAGAAGGCGGCGAAATTGATAAAGAAGCATTCATGCGAGGAACATCAGTCTATTTGGTCGACAGAACCGTTCCGATGCTTCCCGAACGCCTTTCAAATTTCATCTGCTCTCTCCGTCCCGACGAAGAAAAGCTTACATATTCAGCTGTATTCGAACTAAACGAAAATGCCGAAGTAATTTCCGAACGATTCCCGCGAACAGTAATAAAATCCGACCGTCGTTTCACTTATGCCGAGGCTCAAGATGTAATTGAAACCGGAAAAGGTGATTATGCATCAGAAATTCTTAAAATGAACGAACTTGCGCAAATATTAAGAAACAAAAGATTTGAAGAAGGTGCAATTTCATTCGAAAGTACCGAAGTAAAGTTCGATATTGACGAAAACGGAAAACCTTTAAGCGTTTATTTTAAAGAATCGAAAGAAGCAAACAAATTAATTGAAGAATATATGCTTTTGGCAAACAAAAAAGTTGCCGAAAAGATTGGAAAACCGGGTGTAAGCAAAAAAGTTAAAACATTTGTCTATCGTATCCATGAAGAACCAAACATGGAAAAGCTTTTTACATTCTCGAGCTTTATAAAACGTTTCGGTTATGACTTTAAAATTAATAATGAAAAAGAAATATCAAAATCACTCAACAAACTGCTCGAGTCAATAAAAGGAAAACCGGAACAAGACGTAATTAGCAATTTGGCGGTGCGTTCAATGGCAAAAGCAGAATATTCTACCGATGCAATAGGTCATTACGGTCTCGGTTTTAAATGGTATTCACATTTTACATCTCCAATAAGAAGATATCCCGATTTAATGGCTCATCGACTTCTTTTTTACTACACTCACGGCGGAAGTTCCGTCAGCAAACAAAAATATGAAGAAATGTGCAAGCAATCGTCCGACATGGAACAAAAAGCTGTAATGGCCGAGCGTGCATCTATCAAATATAAACAAGTAGAATTCCTTTTAGATAAACTGGGAACCAAATTCGATGCTGTTATTGCGGGCATTTCTGAAAGAGGAATCTTTGCCGAGATAATAGAAAACAAAATCGAAGGCATGATTTCCATTCGCGACATGGACGACGACTACTACATCTACGACGAAAAGAATTACACACTCAGAGGTGAGCGTCGCCACAAACTATATCGCCTCGGTGAACCGATAACAGTTCAACTTGTGCGAGCAAACCTTCAAGAAAGAGTATTGGATTTTATTTTGGCGGATTAATATTGATATTCCGTTCAAAAATGAAAATTTTATTGTCATTTAAAACAAATAGATAAACAAGAATGAAACATATTGTGGTTTAATTTATTGTTATTTTCAATTGAAGGATGCCGTTGTACTTAGAATAATTGTTCAAAAATATGGCTTTAGATTAAAATTTATACATTTTGGTCTAAAGCCTTTGTATTTTTATAATAAATAACGCTACTTAAAATCAAAGACAATCAATATAAATTAATCAATCTAATTATTAATTGTATAATTCTCAATCTTGCGGTTTCCAGCTGTAGTGTTTAATTAAATTTGGAAAAGCTTCGGGTTTAAATATAGAAGAATTGGAGAAAAGCCTCAATGCTTCCTCTAATCCTTCGGTAACTCCCGGATGCGGGTGAACAGTTTTATAAACTTGTTTCAAACCGTAATCTTCACCAATCAAATGCGCCACAGAAACAATAAATGCCGATGCTTGAGGTCCTGCAGCACGCATTCCTAAGATTCTTTCTTTTCCGTCGTCGCTCAATATAAGTTTAACAAATCCTTTTGTGTTTCGCATAGCAATAGTTCTGCTAACAAGTTCATTTGAATAAAATGCTACTTTATAAGGAATATTCATTATTTGCAATTGTTTTTCGTTTTTCCCCACAGCAGCCACTTCAGGTTTAAAAAACATTAAGGTCGACATATTTTCGTAAGTAATAGGATTCTCAACTATGCCGTAAATAGTATCAACAATGTATCTTCCTTGCAATTCTGCAACATTATAAAGTTGAGCATGACCGGTAATATCGCCGGAAGCATAAATATTACATTTACCGAGTGCATTTATTTCACAAAAATCGTTCATTCCTATAACTCCGTGTTTATCTGGAGGAAAACCGATATTTTCTAATCCGATATTTTCAGTATTTGGTATTCTGCCAATAGCAACAAGAGCAATATCAACCTCCAAAACCCTGCTGTGTCCGTCGTCATAATCAAGCACAACTTCAAGGTAATTATCTTTTTTGCGAATAGTATTTAATTTAGCTTCATAATGAATTGTAACACCGTTTTTTTCTAATTCCGAAGAAACAAAATCCGACAAATCATTATCTTCAAAAGGAATAACACGTTGTGTTCTATCCAAAAGATGCACTTTAGTTTGTTTGAAGTTAGAAAATATTGTAGCAAACTCGCAACCGATAATTCCGGAACCAATAATAATCATTCTTTCAGGAAATTTATCTAAATTAAGAATAGTATCGGAGTCAACAATTCTTTCTCCGTCAACAGGCATTCCGGGATACTGTCGCGGCCGAGAACCGGTAGCAATAATAAAGTTTTCGCCGTATATAATTTCAGTTGTATCATTATTTGTAATCTCTACACTGTTTCTGTCAATAAACTTTGCGTAACCTCTAATCAAAGTTATTCTACCTTTTCCTTCTCTGTCTTTAGAAAAAGTCTCAATTTGCGATAAAATCTGATATTGCCTGTCCTTAGCCGCTTGTATAACAGATTTTTTAACTTGATTGTAATCAACAACAAGTCCGGAAGCTCTGTAGCCTCGATTAACCAGACTTGCAATTGCATAATCCGAAGAAAGTTCCCACATTGTTTTAGAAGTAAGAGCTCCGTTCATTATTCCGGCACCGCCAATATGTCCGGCTTCGATAATACAAACATTCTTTTTGTAATCTAAAGCTCTTGATGCAGCAGAAAATCCGGCAGGTCCGCTACCGATTACAACTAAATCATATTTATTCATCTGTATATATATTTTTTTACAAAGATAAAGTTTATTTGAAAATTAAGAAATGTGAAAAATTGAATACAAAGAATCAATTTTCAAATTTCCATTCATTATTAAACAAACAAAAAAAAGTATGATATTTTAATATAGAATACTTTAAAATGATATCATAAATAATCAGACTAAAAGTTCCGAAAACACTAAAGAGAGAAATCAAAAACACATTCAAATATGTGAATTAGATTTCTCCCTTGAGTAATATTGACAATGAAACTCAACTTTATGTCAATCTCGTGAAGTTAAAAATATCAATATAAAATATTTTTTAAACTTGATATTAATTATGAACTAAAGTTCCAATATCATCGCCCGAAATAACTTTCATTAAATTTCCGGGAGTGTCCATGTCGAAAACATAAACGGGCATATTATTATCTTTACACATTGTAAAAGCGGTTAAATCCATAACTTTTAATTCTTTTTCATAAACTTCCTTAAAAGTTATATCGTTAAATTTAACAGCATTGGGATCTTTTTCCGGATCGGCGGTATAAACACCGTCAACTCTGGTTCCTTTAAGTAATATTTCGGCTTCAATTTCAAAAGCTCTCAATGCAGCACCGGAATCGGTAGTAAAGAATGGATTTCCGGTTCCTCCGGTAAGAATTACCACTTTCTTTTGTTTAAAAGCATCAATAACTCTTTGTTTTGAGAAACGCAAACCAACAGGTTCTGTGTCAAACGCAGTAAGCAATTCTGCATTTAAACCAACAGCTTCAAAAGCGGAATGAAGAGCCAATCCGTTCATGATTGTAGCAAGCATTCCCATATAATCGCCTTTCACTCTGTCGAAACCGCTTTTAGTTCCTTTAAGTCCGCGAAAAATATTTCCGCCGCCGATTACTATTCCTATTTCAACACCTTTATCGGCAACAGCTTTAATTTGTTCTGCATAATCTTCCAATCTTTCGGGACTGTATCCAAATCCTTCGTCGCCTGCGAGCGATTCGCCGCTAAGTTTTAGTAATATTCGTTTGTATTTTGTCATATAGCGATTTATGTAGTAAGTATTCAATAATTAAAAATATTAATTTAAATTGATATTAAAAATGTAATGTTCAGTAAAGCTACAAATTTAAGAAAATGAATCAAAATATTTTATTTCAATAAATATTACAATAAAATTTATAGTTTTGCAAACGACAAATATTTAAAAATTGATTTGTCAAAAATCTAATATCAAACGTCAATCAATAAAATGGAAACAGTTTTAAGCGGAATACGGTCAACAGGAAACTTGCATCTGGGTAATTATTTCGGAGCAGTGAAAAATTTTATAAAAATGCAAAATGAAAATAATTGCTTTTTCTTTATTGCAGATTATCATTCACTCACAACCTATCCTACTCCGCACGATTTGCATAACAATGTAAGAATGGTTCTTGCCGAGTATCTTGCAACAGGTTTAGATCCGGAAAAATCTGCAATATTTGTTCAAAGCGATGTTAGAGAAATTCCCGAATTATATTTACTTTTAAATATGAACGCTTATGTAGGCGAACTTGAAAGAACAACTTCTTTCAAAGAAAAAATACGAACACAGCCTGAAAATGTTAATGCCGGTCTTCTTACATATCCGGTTTTAATGGCTGCAGATATATTAATTCACAAAGCAAATAAAGTTCCGGTTGGAAAAGACCAAGAACAAAATCTTGAAATGGCTCGCAAGTTTGCAAAACGTTTCAATTTTATGTATAAAGTTGATTATTTTCCGGAACCGCAACCATACAATTTTGGAGAAGAACTTGTGAAAGTTCCCGGACTTGACGGAACCGGGAAAATGGGAAAAACTGCAGGAAACGGAATATACTTAGTCGACGATGAAAAGACAATTCGCAAAAAAGTTATGAGCGCTGTAACAGATGCAGGTCCGACTGTAATGAATCAACAAATGCCGGAACCAATAGACAATCTATTTTCGTTAATGAAACTTGTTTCGGAACAAAGCACAATTGATTTCTTCAAAGATAAATATAACAGTTGTGAAATTCGTTACGGCGATTTAAAGAAACAATTAGCCGAAGATATTATTAAATTTAATTTGCCTATTAGAGAAAAGATTTTAGAAATTTCGTCGGACAACGATTATATGCGTAAAGTTGCATCTTTAGGTGCAGAAAAAGCTCGTGCAAGTGCATCGCAAACACTAAAAGATGTTAGAGAAATAATAGGTTTTAAAAGCTTTTAGAAAATGGATTACAAAGAATTAAAATTAACAATATCGCCAAATACCGACGAGAATAAAGAAATTGTTGCAGCAACATTTTCAGCATTTAACTACGACGGTTTTTTGTTTTCTGAAGATTCATTGGAAATATATATTCCGGAAAAGGATTTTAATGAAGAAGAGATTAAAAATATACTTCAAAACTTTAGCGATATTCGAATAAGTTATGAAATAAATTTTGTTCAAGCTCAAAAATGGAATGAAAAATGGACAGAAAATTACTACAAGCCAATGGTAATAAGCGAAAAGCTTCTTGTTTATGCTTCATTTCATAAAGATTTACCTCAAGCAGAATACCGTATTGAGATAGATCCAAAAACAGCATTCGGAACCGGTAATCACGGAACTACATTCATGATTCTCGAAGAAATTCTTAAACTTGATATATCCGGAAAAAAAGTTCTTGATATGGGAACAGGAACCGGGATTTTGGCAATTTTAAGTAAAATGAAAAATTCCGGATATACACTTGCAATTGACAATGATCCAAATGCTTGTATTAACACAAGCGAAAATATCATAATAAATAAAACTCCCGATATTGAAGTAAAAGAAGGAGATATAAATATTTTATCTGCTGAAATGTTTGATATTATTTATGAAAATATTTGGAAAAATACTGTTATCGGCGATTTGCCAATATTATTCAAACACTTAAACGAAGGAGGAATTTTAATTACAAGCGGATATTATGCAAAAGAAGCTAATGAAGTTATTTCCGCCGGAGAAAAAATTGGTTTTAAATTTGTTGAAACACGCGAAAATACTGAATGGGCAATTGTTGTTTTCAAAAAATAATTTTATTATTCAATTTAAAAAATAAAGGAAAAATTTGTTCTAAATGTGAATCAGAACAAATTTTTCCTTTTATATTGATAATCGAATTTATTTTAAAAATATATCAAACTGTCATTATTTCGGCTTCTTTCTTTACAACAACTTCATCAACTTTCTTTATAAATTCGTCTGTAGAATTTTGCACTTTTACTTCGGCTCTTTTTTCGTCATCTTCAGCTAATCCGTTTTCTTTTAGCTTTTTTAATCCGTCAATTGCTTCTCTTCTTGCATTTCTAATACTAACTTTGCAATGTTCGGCTTCTGTTTTCACAACTTTAACTAAATCACGTCTTCTTTCTTCTGTGAGTGCCGGAACATTAATTCGAATTAAGTCGCCGTTATTCATCGGGTTAAAACCTAAATTGGCTTTTTGAATTTCTTTTTCAATGATATCAATCATTTTTTTGTCCCACGGTTGAATAACAATTGTTTGAGCATCTTGAGTTCCAACATTTGCAACTTGGCTTAAAGGTGTAATACTTCCGTAATAATCAACTTTAATACCGTCCAACATGTGAGGATTAGCTTTTCCTGCACGCAGTTTTACAAGTTCCGCTTCTAAGTGATGAATTGCCCCGTGCATACCTTCGTTCATCATTTCTAATTGTAATTGAATATCTTCGTTCATGTCGTTTGAATTTTTTTGAATATCCACAAAATTAAAAAATGTATTTTAAGATACAAATTTTGATTATTTAATATTAGAATTTAAGAATGTGAATATTGATTCAAATATAAATTTTCCGTCGGTATTTTTAAGCAAACTGTCCGAAGCTCTTTCGGGGTGAGGCATCATTCCGTAAACGTTTTTGCCTTCGTTGCAAATTCCTGCAATATTTAAAACCGAACCGTTTGGATTTGATTCTTCATTAACATTAGCGTTTTCATCGGAATAATAAAAAAGTATTTGATTGTTTTTCTTTAAAGATTCAATTGTATTTTCATCGGCATAATACTTTCCTTCGCCGTGAGCAATTGGAATTTTAAGCACTTTGCCCGATTCTAAATTATAATTTACTGCTGATTTATTATCGGAAGATTTTATATAGATATTTTTGCAGATAAATTTTTGAGCGTTATTGTGAAGTAATGCTCCGGGAAGTAATCCGGATTCGCACAAAATCTGAAATCCGTTGCAAACTCCAAATACAAATCCTCCTGAATTTGCAAAAGAAATAATTTCTTTCATAATTGGAGAATATCTTGCAATTGCACCCGAACGAAGATAATCGCCGAAAGAAAAACCTCCGGGCAAAAATATTCCGTCAACATTTTGTAAATCACTGTCTTTGTGCCAAAGTTCAACAACTTCATGTCCAAAAGTATCTTTCAAAACATGAATCATATCTTCATCGCAATTTGAACCGGGAAAAATTACTACACCTAATTTCATTATACTTATTTTTATTCAAAATATGGAATCTTAATCCAAATTTGAGTTAGAATTAATAAAACTAATAAAATATCGAAAGTGATTTCAAAAAACAACTTTCTTTTTGTAAAATTAAAAAATCGAGTTATTGGAATTGTTAGTGTTAAAAGCGAAAAATAAAGAGCTCCGGTATTTTGATAATCGGAAAAAAATAAAATAATCAATGCCAAAAGATTTATCCAATTAAAAATTTTATAATATTCTCTTAAATCAATATTTAAACCGTTAAAAACAGATAATATTTTTAATCCGGATAATATTCCGAGCAAAAATAAAAACCCGAAATAAATTAAATAGATATTTGTGAAACTTAGCTCTGAAGTGTTTTTAGAAAACATTATTTTTATAGAATCTAAAATTTCGATATTTCCGTAGAGAATAAAATAAATTGATACGAGCAATAAATATGGTGTTACCGTTCCAACAATAACGGAAATCCATTCTCTTATTAAAATTCTTCTCATTATAATTAACGAAAAGAAAATAATAATTGTAAAATAAATAAGATTAAACCAAAATAAAGAACCGAGAGCCAAAATAAAACTGATATTAAAAAAATCGAAAACAGCATTTTGTTTTTTTGCGGCTCCAAAAAGAATAATGAGTGCAATTACAAAGAAAAGTTCGGCAATTATAACAGGAATATATTCATAAGGAGAAATGAAAATTGTATTTAAAAAGATAAAAATAAATCCGTGAAAATAATTTCTTGCTTCAAAATAAATATACTTACTTAACAAATTCATAAATAAAAACGTAACAACAATAAGTAATATTCCGTTTATGAATGAAGCTGCCAATAAACTGTTTGCTCCTTCAATCAAATTAAATATTTTTTGAGTGAAAACAGTAGGAAATTCGGGAAATTTATATATCGTTTCCGAATAAAAAACTTTCAAATTAAAAAGAAAGATTATTATCGGAAATAATACAAATATTGCGGGATTATTATTTTTAAAAAACTTTATCATAAAATTCTACATTAAATCAAAGCCAATATCTTTTCTAAAATATTTACCCGAAAAGTTTATTTTTTCAATATTCTTATATGAAATATTTAGAGCTTCTTGAATGTTTTCGCCAAAAGACGTAACGGCAATTACTCTTCCGCCGTTTGTAAGTAATTTATCGTTTTCTATTGTTGTGCCGGCATGAAAAATTAAACTGTCTTTAATTTCTTCCGAAATAAAAATATCTTTTTTTGTTTGATATTCTTCCGGATAGCCTTCAGAAACGAGCATTATTGTAACAGCGGTTTTTTCGGAAATATCAATTTTTGAATTCTTTAAATTTCCTTTTGCAGTATCTGCAAATAATTGCACAACATCAGAATTTATTCTCGGAAAAACAACTTCGGTTTCAGGGTCGCCCATTCTTACATTATATTCAATTACATAAGGATTTCCGCCAACATTCATTATTCCTATAAATATAAAACCGATATATTCAATATTTTCTTCCGAAAGTCCTTTTATTGTGGGAATTATAATTTGATTTTCAATTTTCGACATAAAAGTATTGTCGGCAAAAGGCACAGGAGAAACAGCTCCCATTCCGCCGGTATTTAAACCTTCATCTCCTTCACCAATTCGTTTATAATCTTTTGCATTTGGAAGAATTACATAATTTTTTCCGTCGGATAAAACAAAAACAGACATTTCAATTCCTGAAAGAAATTCTTCTATAACAACTATATTTCCGGCATCGCCAAATTTTCCGGAAAGCATTTGGTGAAGTGAAATTTTTGCTTCTTGTAAATCATCAATTATGAGAACTCCTTTACCTGCAGCAAGTCCGTCGGCTTTTAAAACGAAAGGTGATTTTAATGTTTCCAAAAATTTAAAAGCTTCTTCAATATTTTCGATGCTGAATGTATTATATTTTGCAGTCGGGATATTATGACGAATCATAAATTTTTTGGCAAAATCTTTACTGCTTTCGAGTAAAGCTCCTTTTTCCGAAGGTCCTATAACTTTAATATGAGAAAGAGATTTGTTTGAATTGAAAAAATCAAAAATGCCTTTTGCCAAAACTCCTTCGGGTCCGGGAATTATCATTTCAACATTATTTTTCAAACAAAAATCTGAAACTGAATAAAAATCATTGATTGAAATATTAATATTTTCGGCAATTTGAGAAGTTCCGGGATTTCCGGGAACCATGAATAATTTATCTGTTAAACTGCTTTGCGCTACTTTTAACGCCATTGCGTGTTCTCTCGCTCCCGAGCCGATTATTAAAATATTCATTGGAGTTTTTTTTGCAAAAATATTTAAATTTAGGTCATAAAAAAAACCTTTCGTTTGAAAAGGTTTTTTTTTGTTTTTTAGCCTTTATCGGCAGCCCATTTTCGAATTTCGGTTCTAAACCATTTATCGGCTTCATCAGTCCATTTAAAATTGTCTCTTATATACGCCATTGTATCTTTTTCAATATCTGTATAAGAATTTCCGTCTTTTACTTTTGAAAGTAAATCTTGTGCATCGTCAAGAGAAATTCTTCCGTCGCCTCTTCCTTTAATAGCTTCTTCTGCAGCGTCAAGCAAACTTTTGTCGTATTTTTTACCGTCAATTTCTTTGTAATAACTCATGATTAAATTATATTTTGGTTAGACATTTTATTTTACGAATATATCAAAATAAAACTAAAAATGAAAATTAAAGGTTTACAATTTTTGTCTTTATTAATAAAAAAATAAAAAATTATTTAATCATTCATTATAAAATATCAGTAAATATTTGATATTCGGATATGATAGTAAATTTTGAAAAACTTAAAAATATTTAAAAAAAATAAAAATATCAAAAATTAAAGTATTGTATAATTTATTATTTTGAATTATGTTTGTGAAGTTTTACATTTCCAAAAAAATAACTAAAAACTATGCTCAATCAAAAACTCCAACAAAAATTGTTGCAAAAGCTTTCGCCGCAACAAATTCAGCTTATTAAGCTGTTGGAGCTTCCTACGATACAACTTGAGCAAAGAATTAAAAAGGAAATTGAAGAAAATCCTATATTAGAAGAAGGCAAAGAATACGAAGAAAACGAACAAGATAACAACAGCGAAGAAGAATATTCAAACGAATATGACGACGAATTTACTGTTGACGATTATTTGAACGACGAAGATGTTCCGGATTATAAACTTTATTCTAACAATTATTCAAAAGACGATAAAAAAAATGAAATTCCTTATTCCGAAGGACTTTCGCTTCATGAACATCTTGAATCGCAAATTGGTTTAAGAAATCTGTCAACCAAAGAACTTGCTTTAGCAAAATATTTAATAGGAAGTTTAGACGAATCCGGTTATTTGAGAAGAGAACTGTACGCCATTTCCGACGATTTGGCTTTTTCATTAAATATAAGCACTTCAGAAGAAGAACTCGAACAAATATTATTGGAAATTCAAGCTCTTGAACCTGCAGGTGTCGGAGCCAGAGATTTACAAGAATGTTTAATGATTCAGATAGAAAAAAGACTTGAAACTGATATTGAAAACGAACATATTCTTAAAATTGCTTACAATATTTTAGATAATTTTTTCGACGAATTTTCTAAAAAGCATTACAAAAAAATCTCTCAAAAAATTGAAATTACCGACGAAGATTTAAAAGCAGTTTTCGATATAATTTTCAAACTAAACCCAAAACCCGGAAGCGAATTTTCTGATTCTATTCATAACACATCGCAACATATAAATCCGGATTTTATTCTCGAAGTTATTGACGGCGACCCTGTTTTAAGTCTAAACCAAAGAAATTTGCCCGATTTGAGAATAAGTAAAACATATTCGGATTTACTTAAAAATTATTCCGACAATAAGAAAAAACCTACTTCGGACGAAAAAAATGCGGTAACTTTTGTGAAACAAAAACTCGATTCGGCAAAATGGTTTATTGATGCCATCAGACAAAGACAAAACACTTTGCTTCACACAATGAGTTCTATTGTTGAATATCAAAGAGATTATTTTTTGGACGGTGACGAAACAAATTTGCGACCAATGATTCTTAAAGATATTGCTGATATTACGGAACTTGATATTTCTACAATTTCACGCGTTGCAAACAGCAAATATATTCAAACACATTTTGGAATTTTTCCTCTTAAATATTTCTTCTCAGAAGGAATGGAAACAGTTGAAGGCGACCAAGTTTCTACCAGAGAAATTAAACAAATTCTTAACGAATGTATTTCGGGTGAAAATAAAAGAAAACCGCTAACCGACGAAAAACTTGCTAAAATTCTTCAAGAAAAAGGTTATAGAATTGCCAGAAGAACTGTTGCTAAATATCGCGAACAACTCGGTATTTTAGTTGCTCGTCTTCGAAAAGAATTATAAAAATATTTTTTTCAAATAATCATTTTACACATGAAAATAAATATAATCAAAAATATTAGCTTCTATTTTGTCTTTTCATTGTTAATTCTGACAAATGAAAAATCTTTTTCGCAAAACACCGAGTTAATTTTAAAAAAAGCCGATTCTTTAAACAAATTAAACAGTTTTGATAAATCGTTGGAACTATATTCAAAAATTCTAAAAATAGATTCAAAAAACTCAAAAGCATATAACGGAAAAGGAAATTGCTATTTTAAAATGGAAATGACAGATTCGGCTGTTACAAATTACGAAAAAGCAATTAAATTTGATGCTAAATATTTTTCGCCGGTTTATAATCTTACAAACTTATATTTTTCGACTAATGAATACGAAAAAGCCAAAAACATTATTGATATCGGATTAAAAGCTTTTCCGGATTCTTCCGAAATTTATTATCTTACAGGATATTTCTATAATGTTCAACAAAATTCCGATTCGGCAATTTATTTCTATAATAAATCTTTTGAAAAAGATAATTCAAAATATAACGGACTGTATAATATTGCTTTAATATATTCTTTGTCAAAAAACAATAACGATTCGGCAATAATTTTTATCGACAAACTTCTTCAAATAAATCCAAAAGACACATCTTCGCTACTTTTAAAGGCGAGAATATTTCTGAATAACGAAGAGTATGACAAATCGGAAAATATATGCTTAGAAGCGATAAAAATGCTCCCAAACAACTATTCTTTTTATGAGATTCTTGCAGAAATTTATCTTTACACAAATGAATTTGATAAAGCGATAATTAATGCAGACAAAGTTCTTTTGTATGAAGAAACAAATTATGTTTCGATTTATGTAAAAGCAAACTCGCTTTTATATTTAAAAAACTATGAAAAGTCATACAACACAAGTATTAAAGCTTCAGAAATTTATCCCGAAGATTATATTTTTTATTATTTTTCGGCAATGAGTGTGTTTTATATGAAAAAATATGAACAATCAATAACATTTTTCGACATTGCAATTGAGAAAAACCCCGAAATTCCTACTTTATACTACAACAAAGTTCTTGCCGAATTATATATCAATTCAAAACAAAAACTTGAAAACGATAAGTTTACAGAATTTAATACTGACAAAATATCGGAAATCGAAAAGACCTTAACTTCTAAAAAAAGTATTTATAATTACGAATCTCTACTCAAAAAATTTGAAAATGAACCTTTAAAATTGGGTTACGATGATTTTTTTGCACTTTACTTCGGAAAATCATTAAATAAAAATTACAGCGGATATTCTAAAAGTTTATTGAAATATTCATTTGAACAAAAATACAACAGCGGCGATTATGACGGTTGCATTAAAGAAGCATTATCGGCAATTGAAAATGATTATACATATTTTGGTGCTTACGATTATTTGATGGGAGCATATTTTCAAAAAAGAGATTATGCTAATTTTTACAAATATTACTACATCTACACCGGATTTATGAAAGGAATATTTATGACCGGAAACGGCGATTCCGATAAAAGCGGTTTAATTATCACTTCTGTTACCGACGAATATTCTTTTTTATCGTTTTTCGGATTAATATTCGAATCGCAACAATTAATTCAGTCTAAAAATCATACTTTCGACGTATTAATAGTTGATGATAAAGAATTATTCCCGAAAGGAGTTTATTTTATTATTGATTCTTTCTTCGGAAAATTTTAAATTGACACCATGGAAAAATATTTCTCAAAGATAATTTCGTATATTTTTCACCCGATTTTATTACCAACATACACAATATTTTACATTTTTTTGATGCCTACATATTTGAGCATCCTTCCCGAAGCGTTTATGAAATCTATGATTATCATCTTTTTTATAATGACTTTTATTGCTCCGCTTTTGTCGATTTTGGTTTTATATAATTTGAAAATTATCACTCAATTTGAAATATCCAACAGAAAAGAAAGAATTATTCCTTATATAGTTACAGGAGTTTTCTATTTAGCAACTTATTTGATATTTTCATTTTTCCCTTATAAATTACCGCCGGCAATAATTTCTGTTATTTTGATATCTACAGTAAGCGTGTTTTTTACTTTAATATTGAATTTTATTTTTAAAATCAGCGCTCATTCAATGGGAATTGGAAGTGTTACAGGGCTTTTGGTGATTTTTTATTCAATTTTTCAATCAGGTCAAAGTATTCATTTGGCAGTTTTGTTTTTGTTGGCAGGAATAATTGCTTTTGCTCGACTAAAAGAAAACTCGCATACACCTTTTCAAGTATATGCGGGTTATATTTCCGGTTTTATTATCGGACTCGGAAGTTATTTTATATATTAAACCAAAATTGCTAATTTATAAATCAACAAACGATTAAATTTTAGAATCGAGCCAATTTTTAATATCTGCAAAAACTTCTTCCCTGTTGGTTTCATTAAGCATTTCATGTCTTCCTTCAGAATAAAGTTTCATGGAAATATCAGAAATTCCGGTTGATTTATACATTTCATAAACAGTTTTAATTTGACTGCCGTTTTTACTAACCGGATCTTTATCGCCCGAATAAATGTAAACAGGCAAATCTTTTCTGACTTTTTCTGCGTTTGCTTTGTTGTTTACATATTCCAAACCTTTCATCATATCATTAAAAAACCCGATACTGAAAATAGTTCCGCAATAAGGGTCGTTAACATATTTGTCAACTTCTTCGTCGTCGCGGCTCAGCCAATCAAATTTTGTTCTGTTCGGTTTGAAAGGTTTATTAAAATCGCCAAACGACATTTTATCCAACAACGGACTTAAACTTCGTTTTCCGCTGATTGAACTAATTATTGCAGTTAATCGTATTCCAACTTTTCCTAAAAGTCCGGCACTTCCGGCAGTTCCCGAAAAAATTGCTCCGTTAACTTGGTCGGAATATTGTGTCAAATAAGTTCTAACAACAAAAGAACCCATACTGTGTCCTAAAAGAAAAATCTTTAATCCCGGATTTTCTTCTTTTGCTTTGTTAACAAGGTTTTTCAAATCATCAACAACTTTTTGCCAACCGTCTTTTTCTGCAAAAAACCCGAGTTTTTCAATACTTCCTGCGGTTTTTCCGTGTCCTCTTTGGTCGTGAGCATAAACAACCAATCCGTTTCTGATTAAATAATTTGCAAATCTGTCATAACGTTTTGCATGCTCGGCCATTCCGTGAACAATAACCAAAACTGCTTTTGGATTATCTTCCGGAGTATGTTTATATACAACGATATCAACATCATTTGATTTTAGAATAAATTCTGTTTGCGACATTTTGATTTTTTTTAAATTGATAAAAAAGTAAAACTGTCAAAAAAGTAATGTGAATGATAAATTACATAGTTACTGTTTTTTTTTAAGCTCACAGTCTTCAGTAATTTTTCTTAATTTAATTAATTAATTACGACTGATTTTAAATATTTAAGTAATTTATTAGACATTTCTCACTTTTTTACAGTTTCATTCAAGTTAAATATTTTATTTTTTCAACAAATCTCTAATTTCTGTTAAAAGAACTTGTTCTGCAGGCTGTTCGGGAGTTGTTGCCGGAATTTCTTCTTTTTTACGTTTAGCTTTATTCATTGCTTTTATCAATATAAACATAAAAAAAGCAACAAGAACAAAATCTATTGTAACAGTAATAAACTCGCCGTATTTTATTGACGATTCGGGAGAAATTACAGTTCCGGCAGCATCAACTTTGGCTTTACTCAACACATATTTCATTTGATTAAAATCAACTCCGGAAGATAAAACTCCAATTACAGGCATCACAATTCCTTGAATAAACGAAGTTACTAATTTTCCGAAAGCGGCTCCCATTACAAAAGCAACAGCCATGTCAATCAAATTGCCTTTCATGGCAAAATCTTTGAACTCTTTGAACATTTTCATTTTGGTAAGAATTTTTGGTTATTTAAAAATTTTATGAATTTAAATATTTTTAATTTTCCGGAATAATATTTTTCAAATTAATTTTCTCTTAAATCGATTTTTACTTTTTTAAACAGACCTTTATCCAAACAATAAATTAATTTTTCGGCAATATCATTTGGGTTGGAGAGTTGATTATTTTTCTTAAGCAATACAAATTTTTCTTTTTCCGAAAAGTTGTTTTCATCTGAATTTCTAATTTTTTCTTGCATTGGTGTATCAACAACTCCCGGAGCTACAGAATAAATGGAAAATCTCATTTCTTCCGGATAAAATTGTTGTTCAACATAAATGTTTTCGCTAAACATATCCATTGCCGATTTTGAAGCACAATATGTTGTCCAAGCGTCAATTGTGTGTCTTCCGGCTCCTGAACTAACATTTAAAATAGTTTTTTTGGAATTGATATTTTGATATTTTTTTATAAATTTATTTATTAAAAGCAAAGGAGCAATCGCATTTACATTAAAATCGTTAATTATACTTTTGGTTTCAACATTTCCTATTCTTTTTATTTCGGATATAACGCCTGCATTGTTAATAAGAAAAACTTCATCATTTTCTTCAATCTCCGGAAATTGAATGTTTTCAATAAACTCGGTTATAGAAAAATCGGAAAAAATGTGATAGTATTTTTCATTCGAAAAAATATTTTTCTTTGAAATTCCTATAACTTTAGTATTGTTTTGTTTCAATAAAATTTTAACAAGAGCCTCTCCTATTCCGCTGCTTATTCCGGTGATAATATAATACTTCATTTTATTTGTTGTGTTTTTTATCATCTTTTCCAAATTTATCATTAATCCATCTTGGAACAACAAATGCACCTACAACAAAATAAGGATAATAAGTAATAAGTCGCCAAACAAAAGCAACTAATATTGCAATTCCGGCAACTTTAGGCATGAAGTCGGCAAGATATTCGGAGAAAATAAATTCGGAAAAACCGCTTCCGCCGGGTGTCGGACTCACAAGCATCATTAGCCACATTACTAATTGTTTTGCAAAAACAAGAAAATGTCCTTTCTTAAAAATAAAAAAGGCAAGAAAAATAGCATTTACAACCCAATATCTGGCTACCCACGAAATAAATGTTGTGCCAAATGCTTTAAACCAAAAAAATAAAGATTTTTGACGCAGTTCTTTTGAATTTTGAACTAAATCTAATCCTGCTCGTCTGGCTTGTTTTCGCCATCTTCTTAAAAATTTAAACCCGAAAAGTTTTAAAATAAATCTCTTTATTAAATTTGGATTTCGAAATAATCCGTAACCAATGAACATGTTGTAAAGAAATTTCATTGTATATCCGATTACAGCAAAATAGAAAAATTGGTTTGCAAAATTTAATCCGCTGTCATCACCTATTGAGAAAAGTTCGTTTGGACCTACAATTAATATCATAACAGGAAACATAATAACAAAGAAAAATTCATCTAAAAATGAAGTTGCCATTACAATAGCGGAACTTCTTCCAATACTTATTCCTTCTTTATGTATAAAAATAACTGCAATGCTTGTTCCGCCAACGGCTGACGGAGAAACAGCTGAAGTAAATTCCCAAAGAATTATTATCCTAAATGCTTGAAGCCACGAAATTTTATTTTCGGTTAAAATTTTAATTCGAACCATATATGCAAAATCTCGTATAACCATTAAAAGAATAGCTATAAATAACCAAAATGCAGTGCGTATGCCAAAATGAACAACATCAAAAGGAACTTTTGTGTGGCGAAGTTGAAAATACATCATCACACCTACAAATGTGATTCCGATAAACACAGGAAGAAAAATTTGTCTTAATCTGAGTTTTTTTACAACATCATTATTTTCGTTTTCAATATTTTTTTTTTCTTTTGACATATTATGACAAATGTAACAAAATAAGCTAATTCAAAAAATTTCGAATAAGTAATTTGCTCAGAATATTTTTAAAAAAAATTTAGTTCAGTAATTTATATGTATAAATTATTAATTAAATAATAAAAATTAATTATTTTTTTTGTAATTTTAACAAAATATTAAAACTTATTGTCATGAATAATATACTTATATTTTTCTTTATTCTGCTTTTCGTTCTAACTCCCGGAACGATAGGTATTTTTTATTTAATTTTTAAAAATACAATTACCTACGTTATAGGAATAGCAATGTCGATTCCAATTGTGGTAATTACTTTTTTTACTTATATAATTGGTGTTAACGGTCTGCAAAATCTGTATTGGGCAGCGCCTGTTGCAGTAGCAACATTAATTTTGGCATATTATATAATTCACAAAAGAGTAGGTTTTCCGATTGGTAAATTGGCAGGAAATGTAAACTCCGTTTCAAAAGGAGATTTAACAATTAAAATTGAAAAAAAATATTTTAAGCATAAGAATGAAATAGGAACAATTTCAAAATCATTGGACGATATGTTAAAAAGTCTTTCTAAAATAGTCGGAGACATTAGTCAAGCTGCAAATATGCTTGGAAATATCAGCAACGAAATGAACAGAGGTTCTCAAACTATGGTAAATATAACTTCCGAGCAATCGGCTTCCTTTGAAGAAGTTTCGGCTTCTGTAAGTCAAATTGTTTTTAAAACCAGAGAAAATAATATTAATGCAAAAAAAACGGAAAAGGTTGTAACCGAAACAATTAATCAAATAATAGGAAATAATTCCAGCGTTCAGGAAGTAGTAAAATCATTAGCCGAAATAACTGAAAAAATTAGCGTTATCAACGATATTGCAATGCAAACAAATATTCTTTCGTTAAATGCGGCAATTGAAGCGGCAAGAGCCGGAGATTCCGGAAAAGGTTTTAGTGTTGTAGCAGGTGAAGTAGGAAAATTGGCCGAGAGAAGTAAGATTTCGGCAAACGATATTGCTAAAATTTCTAAAGAAAGTTCTGAAAATGCTAAAAATGCCGGAGACAGTTCTGAAAAAATAATTCCGATAATTGAAAATACGGCTACTTTAATTGGCGGAATAATAGATGCCGGAAAAGAACAAGAAGCTAATACAATTCAAATAAATTCAACACTTTCACAACTAAACGATTCGGTACAAAATCTGGCAGGAATTTCCGAAGAAACAGCTGCCAGTGCCGAAGAACTTTCGAGTCAGGCCGATCAATTAAAATATCTTATTGATTTTTTTAAATTGAATTAAAAATATTTTTATAATTTTTGATTTTAACAGGTTCTAAAGCTAATTTCATTATTCCAAACGGTGTTCCGTTTTCCGACACAGCTTCGCACTTGAAATTATAATATTCATTTTCGAAATAAAAAACATTAATGCCGATAATACTTCCTGCAAAAGCAAGATTATCGGCATTTATTATTCCTGCTTTTACTGTGTATTGTAAGTCTTGATAATTTAAAACTTCCGAAAATAATTTTCCGGCAGCTTTACTCAAAGCATGCATTAATATTGCAACCGGTACGGCTTCAAAATTGGGAAAATGACCAAAACAATCGCTTTCTTTTATAGGTCCGAGTTTTGCAAAAAGTGTATTTTTTCCAAATACAATTCCGTTTAGAGGAAAATCTTTTTTATAAGGATTTCCAAAATGATTTATGTTTTGAGACGATGTATTTTGATTGGCAAAAAGCTTTTCGAAAATTGTATGCAGCAAAATTTTATATTTTATTTCGATATTAAACAAATGAATTCCGGATTCGGTAAATAAATCTGTTTTAACAACAGATTCTCTTCTGTCTATTTTTAAAACTTCGGCATAAGCAAATAATTTCTCTTCTTTATTACTGAATGAAACTCTTTTCACATTTGCTTGAACGGCTAAATAATAATGTTTTGAATCATTTGTGTTTTTCAATGCTGCGACGCATGAACCGAGAATTGCAAGATGTCGTCCGGCTTCAGCTGCGGCAATATTTCCTGTTTCTTTATATAAATTCTGTTCTACAGGAATTTCAGCTTTTAATAAATTTTCATTTACTAAATTCAAATTTTTTAAAGCGAAGTAAGGCGGTCTGACAGCTATTTTCTCAAAAATTCTGTCTAAAATTTCTTCTGTCATATATATGCTTATTTATTTTCCTAAATTATATATTTTTTTATTAATATTGTTATATGTAGAATTATTTTTTAAAAAAAAATTCTATAATAGTTCACAATAATTTTTAATTATCTATATTTCAGTTAATGAGCATTTTGAAAATTTACGAGAAAAATAAAAAAGTTTAATTTTTTATTTAATAATACGTAATAAATATTAATTTTTATAAATACTACAAAAACGTAATTTTTTTAATTAATTATAACTAAAAAAGCGATTTTGCGATTTCTCTAATATTGTCCGATTTCCCTATTGTGTAATAATGAAGTGAAGGAACTCCGAATTTCATTAACTCTTTTGATTGATTAATTGTCCACTCAACTCCAATTTTTGAAGCCTGTTCATTATTTTTTGCTTTTTCGAGTTCACAAGCCAATGCTTCAGGAATATCAATATTAAAAACTTGCGGCAAAAGCTGTAAATCTTTAATTAATCTTATTGGTTTTATTCCCGGAACAATAGGAACGGTAATTCCTTCTTTTCGGCATAAATCAACAAAATCGAAATATTTTTTATTGTCAAAAAACATTTGTGTTACAATGTATGAAGCTCCTGCATCAATTTTTTGTTTCAAATATTTTAAATCGGATTTCATATTTGGAGCTTCAATATGTTTTTCGGGATAACCCGCAACTCCGACAGTGAAATTTGTGGGTGTAGAATTTAGCAATTCTTCATCGCAATAAATTCCTTTATTCATATTGATAATTTGCTTCACCAAGCCCGATGTATTTGAATGTCCGTGTTTTTCGGGAGTAAAATATTTTTGATTTGCCGGCGGATCGCCTCTTAGTGCGAGAATATTTGTAATTCCCAAAAAATGTAAATCTATTAAAGCGTCTTCGGTTTCTTCTTTTGTAAATCCTCCGCAAATAATATGCGGTACAACAATTGTATTTCTGTATTTATAATTTATTGCTGCTGAAATTGCTACAGTTCCCGGTCGTTTTTTTACAATCTTTTTTTCAAGCAAATCATCTCTGAGTTGCTTATAAACAACTTCTTGTTGATGATATGTTACATTAATATTCATTGGCTCAAATTCGATTAACGGATCTATAACATCATAAATTTCTTTTATATTTCTGCCTTTTAAAGGCGGTAATACTTCAAATGAAAAATATGTTTTATCTGTGTTTGTTAATTTTTGTGAAATACTCATTTTTTTTGATGCTTATTTTAATAAATTATACGTATATTAAATTTAAAAAGTTGCAATATTCTTATTTAATAAGGAATTAAGAATTTGTCTTAATAACTTATTTATTATTCACAGTTTTTTATTAATGAATAAAAATCTTGGATAAACGGAAATTTAAATACTCAAAATATTAGTCTTTAATATTTGTTCTTAAAAGCTTTTCGGCTTCTTTAACAGAAATATTCTTCCTTGTCGCATAATCTTCAATTTGATCTTTCGATATTTTGCCGACATTAAAATATTTTGAATCGGGATGTGCAAAATAAAATCCGCTGACTGATGCTGCAGGATACATTGAATAATTTTCTGTTAAAATCATTCCGGTATTTTTTTCGGCTTCGAGAATGTCAAATAAAATTCGTTTTTCGGAATGTTCCGGACAAGCCGGATAACCTATTGCGGGACGAATTCCTTTAAATTTATTTTTGAGCAAATCGTCAACAGTCAAATTCTCGTTTTGTGAATATCCCCATAATTCTTTTCTAACAATTTCATGCAATTTTTCGGCAAAAGCTTCGGCAAGTCTGTCGGCAAGTGCTTTTAACATTATTGCATTATAATCATCTCCTTGATTTTCAAACTCTTTTACTTTTGTTTCGATATTGATTCCGGAAGTTAAAGCGAAAAGTCCCAAGTAATCGGGAATATTGCTTTGCGACGGTGAAATATAATCGGCCAATGAAGGGAAATTATCTTGAGTTTCCTGCTGTTTTCTTAAAAATGAGAATTTTGAAAATTGATTTCCTTTTTCATCAAAAAGTAAAACATCGTCGTTTTCGGATTTTGCTTCAAATATTCCTATAACGGCATTTGCAATAATCCATTTTTCTTCGGATATTTTTTTTAGCATTTTATTTGCATCTTCATAAAGTTTTTTTGCTTCGACACCTTTTTCCGAATGCGAAAAAATATTTGGCACTTTGCCCGATAAACCCCATGTATGAAAGAAAAAAGTCCAATCGATATATGGAAATAATTCTTCTAAAGGAAAATCTTTTAAAACTGAAATTCCAAGTTTTTTTGGTTTAAAAATATCTTTAAAATTGATTTTATTTTTGATAGATTTCTTTCTTGCTTCGGAAAGTGAAACGTAAGTTTTATCTTTATTTTCTTGATATTTTTCTCTAATTGATTGGTTTTCTTGACGTATAATATTTAAGAAATTTTCACTTTCTTTTTCCGAAAGTATTTTTTTTGTAATTCCTACACTTTGGGAAGCATCAATAACATGAACAACGGCACCGGAATATTCGGGTTCAATTTTTACGGCTGTGTGTAATTTTGATGTTGTTGCGCCGCCAATCAAAAGCGGAATTTGCAAATTATTTCGTTGCATTTCTTTTGCTACATGAACCATTTCTTCGAGAGAAGGAGTAATTAATCCGCTTAATCCTATAATATCAACTTTTTCTCTGATTGCTGTTTCAATAATTTTTTCGGCCGAAACCATAACGCCCAAATCTATGATTTCAAAATTATTGCAAGCTAAAACTACTCCCACAATATTTTTTCCTATATCGTGAACGTCGCCTTTTACTGTAGCCAAAAGCACTTTTATTGAACTTTGTTGAACAGAATTATTTTTCTTTTCGGCTTCGATATAAGGAAGAAGTTTTGCAACAGCTTTTTTCATAACTCTGGCACTTTTAACAACTTGCGGCAAAAACATTTTTCCTTCGCCAAACAACTCTCCTACTCTGTTCATTCCGGCCATTAACGGCTTTTCTATAACTTCTAATGCTTGCGAATAATTTTTTCGGGCTTCTTCAACATCTTCTTCAATAAAATCGGAAATTCCTTTTACCAACGAATATGAAATTTTTTCTTCTAAAGGAAGATTTCTCCAATCTTCGGTTTTTTCTACTTTTAGTTTATCTGATTTATTCTTTTCTGCATATTCAATCATTTTTTCCGCAGCAAAAGAATTTTTGTTTAAAACCAAATTTTCTGTCAATTCCAAAAGTTCTTTAGGAATATCGTCATAAATTTGAAGCATTCCGGCGTTTACGATTCCCATATCCAAACCGGCTTTTATTGCATGATAAAGAAAAACTGAATGAATTGCTTCGCGAATTTCATCGTTTCCTCTAAAAGAAAAAGAAAGATTGCTTATTCCGCCGCTAACTTTTGTATACGGAAGATTTTTCTTTATCCATTTAACTGTTTCAATAAAATCAACGGCGTAATTATTGTGTTCTTCAATTCCTGTAGCAATTGTGAGAATATTAGGATCGAAAATTATATCTTGTGCAGGATATTTTACTTTCTCGGTAAGAATTTTATATGCTCTTGAAAAAATTTCAATTTTTCTTTCAAAAGAAGAAGCTTGTCCTTTTTCATCAAAAGCCATAACAATAACCGCAGCTCCAAATTTTTTAATTTCTTTTGCAAAATCAATAAAACTTTGTTCGCCTTCTTTCAAACTTATTGAGTTTACAAGAGCTTTTCCTTGTAAGCATTTCAATCCGGCAATTATTACTTCTTTTTTAGAACTGTCTATCATAACCGGAACTTTGCTTATTTCGGGTTCCGACGAAAGCAGATTTAAGAAATGTGTAATTTCTTTTTCGGCATCAAGCATTGCGTCGTCCATACAAACATCAATAATTTGAGCACCGTTTTCAACTTGCAATCGAGCAATTGACAGGGCTTCTTCGTATTTTTTATCACGAATAAGTCGAGCAAATTTCATAGAGCCGGAAACATTTGTTCGTTCGCCGATATTTATAAAATTATTTTGTTCTGATATTTCTAAAGATTCCAAGCCGCTAACTTTTGTTTGATTGAATTTTTCGGGTGTTTTATGAATCGTTGAATATTTAACGGTTTCGGCAATTTTTGCAATATGTTCAGGAGTTGTTCCGCAACATCCGCCGATTATATTAATATATGAATTATCGACAAAATGTTTTATTTGAAGAGCCATTTTTTCCGGAGTTTCGTCATATTCTCCAAGTTCATTTGGCATTCCGGCATTTGGATAAGCACTTATTTTGAAATTTGATTTTTCTGACATTTCAATAATATGGGGAAGCATATCATGAGCGCCGGTTGAACAATTTAGTCCGATTGTGAGTAAATCAACATGTGAAAGCGAATTTATAAAAGCTTCAACAGTTTGTCCGGAAAGTGTTCTTCCGCTTTTGTCGGTAACTGTTCCCGAAATCATAACGGGAATTTTGATATTTCTTTTCTCTGCTTCAATTTGAACTGCATAAAGAGCAGCTTTTGCATTTAAAGTATCAAAAATTGTTTCGATAAGAATTATGTCTGAACCGCCGTCGAGTAAACCTTTTATTTGCTCGGTATAAGCATTCACAACATCGTCAAAATTTACGGCTCTAAACGCAGGATTTTCGACATCGGGCGACATTGAAGCGGTTTTGTTTGTCGGGCCTACAGCTCCTGCAACAAATCTGAATTTTTCGGGATTTTTTTTTGAAAATTCATCGGCAATTTCACGAGCAATTTTTGCCGATTCGTAATTCAGTTCATAAACCAAATCAGTCATTTTATAATCTTCCAAAGAAATTCCGTTTGCGTTAAAAGTATTTGTTTCAAGAATATCGGCTCCTGCTTCCAAATATTTTTTATGAATTTCTTTGATAATATCCGGACGAGTAATGCTGAGTAAATCGTTGTTTCCTTTCAAATCCGAAGTAGAATTTTTAAAACGTTCGCCTCTAAAATCTGTTTCGGAAAGTTTATAACGTTGAATCATTGTTCCCATTGCTCCGTCGAGAACCAAAATTCTTTCTTCCAAATAGTTATATAATTTTTCACTGTTTTTCATAGTTGAATTATTAATGTTTTTACGACATTTACACACAAGTATTTTTACTTATTTAAAAGAAATAAGCCTGAATAAATATCAATATAAAAAAAAATAAAAATAACATTAAATTCAGAATATTAGAATTAGAAACAGGTATTTCTTCTCAAAATTTGATAAATATAAATTTTGTAAGTTTTTTAAAATTTCTACATTTGAATTGATTTATTAAATATCAATTTAAAAAACCAACAAATGACAACAGCTCTTCTTATTGCATTTTATTTCGCATTTCCTATTCTTATAATTTATTTGTGCCTTAAAATTAAGTGGCTTGATAAAATTGGAGCTGTTTTAATTAATTACGGTTTTGGAATTTTGATTGCTAATTCCGGTTTTTTTCCCGAAGGAATGGAAAATCTGCAAAATACTTTGACAACGATATTGATTCCGATAGCAATTCCGTTGCTTTTGTTTTCGGCTGACATTGGCAGTTGGATGAAACTTATAGGAAAAACAACAATCGCATTATTTTTGGGCGTAATTTCTTTATTAATTTCAATTTATGCAGGATATTACATTTTTTCGGGAAAAGTTGAAAATTTATGGGAAGTTTCAGGAATGCTTGTTGGAGTTTACACAGGCGGAACACCAAATTTAGCTGCAATAAAAACTGCTCTTAATGTTGCACCCGACAGATTTATTGTTACTCACACTTCGGATATGTTGATAAGTTCGCTTCTTTTATTTTTTGTTTTGGGCGGAGCTCAAAAAGTATTTAATCTAATTCTTCCTAAATTTAAATTAGACCAAAAAATGTCTGATTATGAAAAAGATTACGATATTGTTGACGAAACTCAGGATTTTAAAGGTTTATTGAGAAAAGAATATCAAATGAATATTTTAAAATCTGTAGGTTTATCGATATTTATTTTTGCAATTGGAGGCGGAATAAGCATGCTTGTTCCCGAGAAATATTCTACACTTACAGCTATTTTGACAATAACAACGCTTGCAATTTTATTCTCTTTTAGACCAAAAGTTAATCAACTAAAAAAATCTTATCAAAGCGGAATGTATCTTATTCATGTTTTTAGTTTGGTGGTTGCCAGTATGGCCGATTTTTCTAAATTTCATGCAGGTGAATCGTTAACAATTTTCTATTATGTTGCATTCGTTGTTTTTGTAAGTTTAATAATTCACTTAATTTTATCTTACTTTTTTAAAGTTGATACCGACACATTTATCATTACAACAATTGCATTGGTGTTTTCACCGCCGTTTGTTCCGGTTGCAGCAACAGCATTAAAAAATAAACACGTAATTATTTCCGGAATAACCGTCGGAATAATCGGATACGCAATTGGTAATTATTTGGGCGTTTTTGTAGC
>DZBS01000133.1:0-3115 GCA_022729995.1 Draconibacterium orientale
TTCCATTCCTTGAGTTACCAAACCTTTTTTTCCTAATGAACCGTCGTCGGTCATAACAATAACTTCGTCGGAGAATTTCCTTACTTCGTCTTCAAGTATAATAAGGTCTTTATTACGTGCAGCAAGAACAGTAATAACTTTATTTCCAATTTTATGATGAGCTTCAATAATTGGTAGTAATGGAGCAATTCCAACTCCTCCGCCGGCTGCCAAAACAGTTCCAACTTTTGCAATATGAGTTGCTTCACCAAGCGGGCCTACAACGTCCAATAAATAATCTCCAACATTAAGAGTAGCAATTTTAGCACTGGAAACGCCAACTTTTTGAATAATTATGTTAATTGTTCCTTCTTCTATGTTTGATGAAGAAATTGTTAAAGGAATTCGTTCACCTTTTGCATCGGGACGAACCATTACAAAATGTCCTGCTTTTCTGTTTTTTGCAATCATTGGAGCTTCTATCCACAGACTGACAACGTTTTCAGAAAAAATCTCTTTTCTAATTATTTTGTTCATATTATTCGATTTGAATTTTTTGTGCTTATAAAATTTATGAATTTGGGTATTGATTTTATTTATATATTTAGTATATAAAATACTTAAAATTTTCAGTTTTATTTATTGTATTATCATATATAGTTTTGTGTATATATGGAAAAATATTTTTGCCAAAAATACTAAAACTATCTCAAAAATGAATTATATTATAAAACATTAAGAAATTTTAAATACATTTTGTAAATCACTTAAAATAAGCGTTGTGGAAAAAAGGTCTTTATTTGTAATTACTTTCATATTTATTGTTTTTAGTAATTCGCTTATATATTGTCAGACAGAACAATATAATAATCAGGAATTTAAAATTGACAATTTTTCTGTAGTAAAACCACTTTCTAATATAGAGAAATCAAAATTGACAATTAAATTCAACATTACTTTGAGTAATCCGTTGACGGATTATTTGGAAAATCCTTATTATTTGCGGGTTGAATTAGAAGACGAAAATTCATCGGTTATTTTTACTTCGGAAAACAGTATTAAAGTTAATGCAAAACCACAATTTGGGAATGACGGGTTTTGTGAAAAAAATGCTGTTTCTTTTGAAATTCCTTATTCTGAAATTAATTTAAGCGAAGGCAATAAAAATGTGAAACTTCTTGTTTTTGCCGAGAATGTTTATAAAGATTTTGGGCAAATTTACTCTCAAAATTTGTTTATAAATGTTCCAAAATTATATTCTTATAACCAACAAGAATTTTACATTTCCAATATTGGAGCTACTTCTAATATTGAATTTAATAAAGTTAAAGGTGTAAAAATTGTTTTTGATTGTAAACTGAAATTTCAAGATTATCAGACATTTGGGTTTAATGAAAATTCGAGTTTGGGGAAATATTATTTTTATGTTGAAATGATAAATAATGAAAACGAAGAAGAAATAAGTTATTTGAAAGAAGGCTCAAATGTTTACGAATTGCTTGCCGATAAAGAAAAAACATATATTTTGATACACATTCCTTTTAATAAAATTAATCTGTCAAAAGGAAAATATAAATTAACAATTAATGTATATGCGAGAAATGCCGACGGAACAGTAAATTTCGGTAAATTATTTTCTAAAGAAATTGAAATTTTTCAACCGTATTTATATTATTGCGAACTGAAATTGGATAATTTAGAAGTAAATTATAAAGAATATGATGTAACATCAGTTTTAGGACGTGTTTTTTCAAAATCAACTTCCGATGTCGGGAAAGGATTTCCGGATACATATTGGATTGTAAAAACCGGCGAAAATTCTGAATATTATTCCGGAGTTAATAAAAATTCGTTCAGTGCATTTTCCGGAAAAGCAAAGTTTTATGTTTGCGATTCCGAGCTTGTAAGTATTTCGGTTTACGACCATGATTATACAAGTTTTGACGATTTTATAGGAAGTTTCAGCATTAATCATTCTGTTGGAAATTTTCAAAAAACATACTCAAAACTTGCATTTAACGAAGTCGGCAGTTCAAATTTTTCATTTTCAAAAATATTAATTCCTCATATCGAATCGCAAAATATCAATTTAACAAATTTCAAATATCAGGGAGTTTCAGGAGTAAAAGTTGATTTGGCTTATAAATGTTCAAAACTTCCGGAAGATGATTTAATTTCTGTTGTTCCGAAATTAAATAATTGTGAAAATGAGCAGCAAAATTTTTATTATATTGATTTGTCAGACAATGATGAAGTTATTGAAAATAAAGGCGAAAACGGTAATGTTGAGATATTTATTCCTTTTTTTGATATTCGCGACAGCAGTTTAATTTCTTTTGATTTAAAAACTTTAATTGCCGGAATAAATTTGGGAAATATTGGGTGTAAACAAATAATTTCAATTCCTAAAATTAGCGATTCAAAAATTAATGTTTTAAAAATTTCGGAAGAAATGCAAGGAAAAATAAACGGATATGAAATAAATTTTGGCAGAGAAATTTCCGATATTTACATAAACAGAAATAAAAATATTATAAGTAAAATAATTGTTTCAAGCGGAAATGAAATTTTAAAAGATACAATTTATAGTGTTTATGATATAAATTCTAAAAACTCAAAAATATTTATTCCTTTTTACAAGTTAAACTCAACAAAATTAGATGTTTCCGAGAAATTATTTATTGATGACAAATCGTTTATTATTTCCGAAAACAGTTTGAATATTAATTTAGAAAAGCCTGAAATTAATGAATATATAATTAAAAAAGTTACTTTAAAACTTGATGAAAACGAATATTATGAAAATTTGTTTTTAGCAATTATTTTCGATGATAATTATGTTTTTGAAAGTAATCCAAAACCATACAAAAAGGAAATGAGTTTTGAAACGGTTAATTTTAAATTTAAAGCTTTTTCAAAAGATAAATTTACTGTAATAATCTTTGCTAAAGACAAATACGAAATTGCAACAGAAATTTTCAAGAAAGATTTAGAAGCAAAAATGTTGGAATCAGGTAAAATTAAAATCAAACCGCGAACCGATGTAAAACAAATTGTGATTTTAGCTGAATAAATTCGTTATTCTTTTTTCTTTTTCATCTGTTTCTTTTTAAATTGTTTTTAAAGGTCAGATAGG
>DZBS01000133.1:3215-8621 GCA_022729995.1 Draconibacterium orientale
AACATCCTAAATAATCATTCTCTTGTCTGTCATAAGACTAACGTGGATGTTTCATCTGTTTCTTTTTAAATTGTTTTTAAAGGTCAGATAGGAACATCCTAAATAATCATTCTCTTGTCTGTCATAAGACTAACGTGGATGTTTCATAACAGAATAACCGAATTTCCCGAGTCTTTTTCCCAAAAGGTAATAAAATCCGTGCGAATAAGCAATTAAATTTGCTTTATCGAGGCGTAAAGTGTTTTTTTCGGGGTCTATATATTTTTCGTCAACATCAATTCCGACAACTTCTGCAATAAACATATCGTGAGAACCCAGAGGAATTATTTGTGTTACTTTACACTCAATATTTACGGGCGATTCGCCGATTATAACTGTATTTATTTTTCGTGCGGGAATAGGAGTAAGGAACGATTCTTCAAATTTATTAATGTCTTTGCCGGATTTAACACCGTTAAAATCTGCAGCTTTCACAAGTTTTTCTGTAGTGAGATTAATCACAAATTCCATATTTTTCTTAATAATTCCGTAAGAATGTCTTTCCGGACGAACAGAAATGTAAACCATTGGCGGATTTGTGTTAATTGTTCCTGTCCAAGAAATTGTTATTATATTATATTCTTCGGGCGTTGACCCGCAACTTACCATAACGGCGGGAAGCGGATAAAGCATATTTCCGGGTTTCCATTCTACTTTTGTTTTGCTCATATTATTTGTCTGTATAATCAAGATTAACAAGATAAAGTCTGCTTTTTTTTACACGTTCTACCTTACATTTTATTTTCTCGGGCGAATATTCATCGCTCATTTGAAAAATATTATTTGGTAAAATTGTGCAATCTCTGCCTAATTTATCTTTAACAACAATTACTTCAATTTTTTTTCCTTGTTTTGTAACAAGAGATGTTTTCTTTTGATATTCAAATTCGTGAATGCTTTCGCGTTTATAAAAAGGATGATCGGGTTCAATAAATATTTGTCCTCTGCAATTAATTTTGTCAACAAAACAAAGCATTTCCGAGTTTTCTTCAAAGTTGTAATCTTTGTAATATCGCAAATCTATCAAATGTTTTTTACCTAAAGGGTCGGTTATACTAAGAAAATTTTCGTCGGCAATTTGCATTATTTTGCCCAACTTGAAAATATATGATTTGTTTTCTTCGAGTTTTTGCATTAATACGATTAGACTTCTCTGTAAATTTTTGTTTCGTTAAAAATATGTTCAAGAATTGATTTTTCAATATTGTCGAGCTCTTTGTCTCTTCTTTTCATAACAATTTCAGACGTTTCAAAAACTTTTGGTAAAGTATAAGTTGTAAAACCGGAATTTCCGCCCCACGAAAATGAGGGAACAAAATTTCGCGGAAAACCTGTTCCGAAAATATTTGAGCTAACTCCTACAACAGTTCCTGTGTTGAACATTGTGTTTATTCCGCATTTTGAATGGTCGCCCATTATTAATCCGCAAAATTGTAAACCTGTGTGAATAAATCTTTTTTGTTTATAATTCCAAACACGTACTTCTGCATAATTATTTTTCAAATTCGAATTGTTTGTGTCGGCACCTAAATTGCACCATTCGCCAAGTACCGAGTTTCCCAAAAATCCGTCGTGTCCTTTATTTGAGAATCCGGTAATTACCGAGTTATTAACTTCTCCGCCGACTCTTGAATGTGGTCCGACTGTTGTTGGTCCGTAAATTTTCGCGCCAATTTTAAGCGTAGAATGTTCGCCCAAAGAGAAAGAACCGCGAATAATTGAACCTTCCATAACTTCGGAGTCTTTTCCTAAATAAATGTAACCTCCGTTTGGGTTGAATGTCGCAAATTCAGCAAATACGCCTTTTTCAACAAAAATTCTTTCTTCTTGCAAAATATTGTTTGTTCTGCTAAGTTTTTCGGAAGTTTTTCCTGCTGTAACGAGTTTAAAATCCGATTCGATTTCTTGTCCGTTTAAAGAGAAAATATCCCACGGAAATTTAATTTTTGTAAATTCCGACTTACAAATAATAGGTTTAAAAATTTTTTCTATTTCTGGCTCGAATTTTTGAATTTCAATATCAGAAACAATTCCGGCAATTATAATATCATTTTTTATAAGAAACTCTCCCTGTTTTAAAGTTTTAATTTCTTTTATAAGAGCTTCATTCGGAATAATACTTCCGTTAATAAGTAAATTCACATTTTGAATAACGGCAGAATATTTTTGTTTTAAATAGTTTTGAGTTAAAAACGACGGCCTTTTGAAGAAATATGCCCATTTTTCGGTAATTGTAAGAATTCCGATTCTTAGTTCCGAAACCGGTCTTGTGAAGGTTAACGGCAAAAGATTTATCCTGTCGTTATCGTCAAAAAGTAAAGTATTCATGTTTAAAATGTTTAATCAATATTATACAAATATAGAAAAAAAATCTACGATTATGAAGAAATATGAGACTGTTAAAAATAATAATTCAATGTGTTTTTTGTATTAATTCGAAACAAAAAAGCCTCGCACTGCGAAGCTTTAAAATTGTATTTTTTTCGTAAAAAGAAAAAATTATGCTTTTTTCTCGTGTGATGTTCCGTATCTTTTATTAAATTTATCAACACGTCCTGCAGTGTCAACAAATTTCATTTTTCCGGTATAGAAAGGATGTGATGAACTTGAAATTTCAATTTTCACTAAAGGAAATTCTTTTCCTTCGATTTCTATACTTTCTTTAGTTTTCACAGTTGATTTGGTAATTGTAATCTCTCCGTTTGACATATCTTTAAATACCACGCTGCGATAATCTTGAGGATGAAGTCCTTTTTTCATTGCTTTATTCTTTATATTATATATTATTCTGTTCGTAATTTTGGCTTGCAAATTTAGACATCTTTATTTATTTATCAAAAATATTTTAAATTTTTTGAAAATCTTTTTACTTATCTTTTAAATTCATACTTTTACGGGGCAAAAATACAAACATTATGATTGAAAACTATTCAGAAGCTGTAAAAAATATCCGAAACGAATTTAAAAATTACTTGTTAAAGAGCAATTTGAAATCAATTGTTCTTGGAGTTTCCGGCGGAATCGACAGCGCATTATGTGCTGCACTTGCAAAACCGGTTTGTGATGAAACAGGAATAAAACTTTTTTGCAGGAGTATCTCTATTTCAACAAATAAACCCGATGAAATATTAAGAGCAAAAAAAGTTGGAGAGGCTTTCGGAAATGATTTTAGAGAAGTAGATTTATCTGAAGCTTTTGATTTTATGTTACCTTTAATTGCCGAAGATGAAAAAACGGCTGATAAATCATTACATAATTTTAAAATCAGAGGCGGAAACTTAAAAGCCAGATTAAGAATGCTTTATTTATTCGATTTGGCTGCAAAAGAAAAAGGAATGGTTTTGTCGACCGATAATTATACCGAACTTTTATTGGGTTTTTGGACACTTCACGGCGATGTGGGAGATTACGGAATGATTCAAAGTCTTTGGAAAACCGAAGTTTATGAAATGGCTAAATATTTAGTTTCTCAAATGAAAAATGAAATTGAAGCAGACGCATTAATGTCGTGTATAAATGCTGTTCCGACCGACGGTTTGGGAATTACCAACAGCGATCTCGACCAAATTGGTGCTTCAAGTTATGAAGAAGTTGATTTGACATTAATAGAATATCTTAAAAATCCGGATGATAAAAAATATATTGAAAATAAAGTAGTTCAAAGAAAAGTTTCATCGGAATTTAAAAGAACAAATCCGTTTAATATTCCGAGGGAAAAAATAACGGAGAAAAAATATTACTAAAAACCCCTAAAATAATGCTTTTTAAAATTTACAGTGAAAACACGGCATATAAAGATGTATTGAAAGTAGCAAGAATTTTGGAAGACGGCGGATTAGTTATTATTCCGACAGATTCTGTATATGCAATTGCGTGCGACTCACGAAAACCAAAAGCTATAGATAAAATTGCAAGAATAAAAGGAGTGAAACCCGAAAAAGCCGAATTTTCTTTCATTTTTGACTCTCTTAGTACTGTTGCAGAATACACAAAACCTTTTCATAATGATATTTTTAAATTGATGAAAAGAAATTTACCCGGACCTTTCACTTTTATTTTAGAAGCAAATAATAAAGTTCCAAAAATATTCAAAAACAATAAAAAAACATTGGGAGTTAGAATTCCGGATAATAAAATAACATTACAAATAGTAAGTGCATTGAAAAGTCCGTTAATGGTTACTTCCGTTCACGACGAAGATGATGTTATTGAATACACAACAGACCCTTCATTAATACACGAAAAATATGATTTGCTTGTGGATATGGTAATTGACGGAGGTTATGGAAACAATGAAGCGTCTACAGTTGTTGATTGTACAGGTGTTGGAATTGAAATAATAAGACAAGGAGAAATGGAATTAATAATATAATGATTTCAAATAACAATAACGTTTTATCTGAAAAAATATCAAAAAAACATACATATACAATCGGCAATATGAAAAATGTCTTTAGTAATAAATTATAAAATAAAATATGCTTTCAACATTATTTAATCACAGGTCAATAAGGAAATACAAAAGCAATCCGATAGATGAAAGTGTTCTTGATGAAATACTTCAAGCAGGAATCAGAGCTTCGAATACAGGCAATATGCAAGTTTACAGCATAATTGTAACTAAAAATCCTGAAATAAAAGAAAAACTTTGGGAACAACATTTTAAACAAGATATGGTAAAACAAGCACCTGTTGTTTTAACATTTTGTGCCGATTTTAACAGATTTAATAAGTGGTGTGAATTAAGAAATGCAAAGCCCGGATATGATAATTTCTTGTCGTTTTATACAGCTACCGTTGATGCTGTAATTGCTGCTCAAAATGTTGCATTAGCGGCTGAAGTTCACGGTTTGGGAATTTGTTATTTAGGAACAACAAATTACACAGCCGATAAGATTTGCGAAATATTAAATTTGCCCGAAGGAGTTGTTCCGGTTACAACTTTGGTTGTAGGTTATGCCGACGAAAATCCGGATTTAACAAGCAGATTGCCCGAAAGTGCAATAATTCATAATGAAACATATCATGATTTTTCTAACGAAGATATTAATGAAATATATAAAGAACTTGAAAATTCAGAGCTTGCAAATAATTTAGTAACAGAAAACGGAACAGAAAATTTTGCACAAATTTTTACCCAAAAAAGATATACAAGAAGCAATAACATTCATTTCTCCAATGTTTTGCTTAATGTTATAAAGAAACAAAAATTCATGAACAACGAATAATGAAATATTTTTATAGAATTTGAGAAAATCATTTGTTTATTTTATAAAATAGTTTCATATTTGCAGTCTCAAAAATGGTAGGTATAGCTCAGTTGGTTAGAGCATCGGATTGTGGTTCCGAGGGTCGTGGGTTCGAACC
>DZBS01000002.1:0-9872 GCA_022729995.1 Draconibacterium orientale
TTTTACCAAGATGTCTTATCTATGGAACTTTTAATTGAAATGCATTTTTTTCTAACTGCCAACAACCAATAGCCAATTGCTAACAGCCAACAGCCAATAGCCAATAAAGAATTTTGTGTATTCCTTAAATGCCTAATTCAATAAATTAAAATCGAATTAATAAGTAAACAGTCTTCAGTTGGCAGTAAAAATAATTACTACAGACTGAAGACTGATAACTGAAAGGCAAACCTTTTAATCAATAATTAAAAAGAACATTACTAATAAAAAAGTCTCCAAAAAATATTTTTGATATTATTTAACAAGAGTCATTTCTTTTACAAGATGACCAGCTCCTGCATATTTGTCGATAATAAAAAGAACAAATCTGATATCAACATTTATACATTTTTGTAATTCGGGTTCAAAAGCTATATCGCCGCTCATTGCTTCCCAGTTTCCGTCGAATGCAATACCAACAAGTTCGCCGTTTCCGTTAATAACCGGACTTCCTGAATTTCCGCCTGTAATATCGTTATTTGAAGTGAAGCAAACTCTCATTTCCTTGTTTCCGTTAGGAAGAGTTTGTCCGTATTGTCCGTAATCTTGGTTTTTGTATAAAGTTTTTAATTTTTCGTGAACATAAAACTCTTCGTTATTTGGGTCTTCTTTTTCCATATAACCTTTAAGAGTTGTGTAATGTTTATACATAACAGCATCTTTTGCTTCATAATCTCCAACCGAACCGTAAGTTAATCTCATTGTTGAGTTTGCGTCCGGATAATGAGCTTTTCCGGCTTCTTTTTCCAAAATAGCAGCTTCATATAATCTGCTTCCTTTTTCCATACTTTGAGTAGATGCGTCGGCTTTTCCGTTAATAGCAAAATAAGTAGAAATTGCATCTTTAGAAATACTTAATCCTAAATCATTTTTTAGAACTTCCAAATCCGGATTTGCAAGAAAAGCCATGTATCTGTCTTTATCGGTAAAAATAGATTTTGAATAAAGCTCGTCGGCAAATTTACTAAAATCGTCGCCGTAATCATTTTTCACGGTTTCGAAAAATGCGGGATAAAATTCGGGTGCTAAATCTGCTTTGTAAGTTTTCATCATTCTCACAAAAATAGCTTTATCAATTGGTTGATAATAATCTCTGAAAAAATCGTTAACTTTTAATTTTAGTGCATCAATAACAGCTTGGTCGTTAGAAGAAACTGCATCTTGTAAACTTTTTGAATTATTTAAAGAAAATTTAAAAACTTCCGGACCGCCCCAAAAAGCTTCAAACCAATAATTTCGGGCTTTGTCATAAACGTCAGATTCTTTAATTCCTTTTTCTATTAAAGAAAGAGCTTCGCCGTATTTGGCTTTTCTGTTTGCATCTTGATTAATCCACGCAGTAATATCTGCTTCTTGTTTTTGTTTTTTCGATATAACATCAAGATTTTTTAAACCAAGGTTTTGTCCGATAGAATATTTGTAATAATTAGTTGAACGAGAATATTTTGAAGCATATTGGATTCTAACCGCATCGGATTTATCCATTTCTGCTTTCATAATTTCTTGTTTTTCTCCTCTAAGTTTAATTCTAATAGCATTTTCGTTTTTAATAGTTTGGTCAACACCAAAAGAAGTCATGTAACGAGTTGTAGAACCGGGGTATCCCATAACCATTGTAAAATCGTTTTTCTCAACACCTTTTAATGATATCGGGAAATATTTTTTTGGTTTGTAAGGAACATTGTTTTCTGAATATTCGGCAGGTTTTCCGTCGGGAGCACAATAAATACGGAACATAGAGAAATCGCCTGTGTGTCTTGGCCACATCCAATTGTCGGTATCTGCACCGAATTTACCTATTGACGACGGCGGAGCTCCAACAAGTCTGATGTCTTTAAAAGTTTCATAAACAAAAACATAAAAATAATTTCCTTCAAAAATTGGTTGAACTCTGGCTTCGTACCAAGTGTCTTTTATAGCTTCGGCTTGAATAGTTTCAGAAATTTTCTTGATAGCTGCATCTCTTTCGTCTTCAGTCATTTTATCGTTAAGAACAGCATTTACTCTGTCTGTAACATCTTCAACTCTGATAAGAAAAGAAACAGATTTGGAAGGATTTGGAAGTTCTTCGGCACGTGTCATAGCCCAAAATCCGTCGGTTAAATAATCATGTTCAACAGTTGAATGAGCTTGAATTTCGCCGTATCCGCAATGGTGATTTGTAAGAAACAAACCTTCGGCAGAAACTAATTCTCCTGTGCAAGAACCGTGATCAAGAGCAATTACTGCATCTTTTAAACTTCCGTTGTTTACACTGTAAATGTCTTCGGCTGTAAGCTTGAAGCCCATTTTTTTCATTTGTTTAATGTTCAATTTTTGAACAAGAAGAGGAAGCCACATGCCTTCGTCATCGCCATCGGCTTTTACGGTTATTGTGTTTGCAAATAAAGCAAAAACAATTAGTAGTGATAAGAATTTTTTAATCATAATATTAAATTTATTGATTTTGAATTAATTTTAAATATTGATAAAAAAAATTAATTTTGGAAAATAATTATAGTTAACAACAAATATATTAAAGCTTATTAACAATTAAAAATCATTTTCACAAACGGTGTTTTGCTTACAACCAAAAGTTTGTTTTGAATAATAAGCGTTATATATAAAAAAATAGAAATTATGATAATCGACAATAAATATACAACCTCTAAGTTAAAAATTGTTACAGCAATTAATATGGCCATGATAGTTGCAATGTTGGCTCTATATTTTTTTGATTTACATAATCCTGTTGAAAATGATATTTATATTGCACTTATATCGTTGTTTTCTTTGTCATATTTGACAATTCTTTATTTAAAACTTTTTTATTTTTATATTAATTCTGATGGAAATAATATAATTTTCAGATTTTATACATCACATCCTTTTCTTAGGAAATACAAGGCTTTTGAAATACCAAAACCATTTTTTTATGATTATAAAATAGAAAAATCATTCTTTGGATTAAAAAAAGATTTAACAATTATTGTAAAAAATCCCAACGGAGTTTTTAAATATCCTTCTGTGAGTTTAACTGCAATTAACAGTAAAAAATACTACGATTTGACAATATTGCTTAACAATTTAAAATCAAATAAATTACAATAATTTTGTTGCAGCCCAAACACCTATTCCGAGTAATGTTCCTGTAATCCAACCCCAAGTTGCTTTTCTCACTTCAATTTTATTCTTTTTTGAAGCAAAATAAACTACTAAAACAGAAATAGGTCCAATTCCGATTGCATAAATCGTGTATGCTCCTATTGCACTTAAAATAAACGACCACCAAAATGAAGGAATATTTCCCGGCGACAAAAATTGCTTTTTATGTTTGGGAACCGGATTATCCGAAAAGGTTTTTTGAACAGTTTCGGGTTGCGGATTAAATTTCTCAACCATAATTGGTGCTGCTTGGCTTGATTCTCCCGATTTTGGATTTACCGCAAATATTGATATCGACATAAATCCGAAGACAATTAGAAATAGAATTCTTTTATTCATAAGACTTTTAATTTTCAGTAAAAAAAATATTAGAAAACTTTGCGTATATTAAACCTTACAAATGTGCAAAAAATTTATTTAAAAAGGACATTCAAAATGAATAAAAAAACCGAAATTTCTGGAATTTGTTTTTGAAAATTCCAAACTCAACATTTTATCGTAATATGTTAAGAAATTTATTCCTGCACCATAAGAAAATAGAAATTTATTTGCCAAAGAATTTATTGAATTATAATATGAATCTTTGTTAACAACATAAGCAAAATCGGTGAAAGCACTAAAATAAACTGTCAAATGTGTTTTGCTGATACTTTTATAAGGTATAAATTTTATGTTGAAATTGCGTTTTGAAAAAATTTCAAAATTCAAAGTGTTTTTTTGCAAAATAAAATCGGTTCCGTTAATTACATTATACTCAAAACCTCTTATATTGAAATCATAGCCCAAAGCTTCATTCAAAAAAAAGGCAGAATTATCGCCAATATTTTTTCTTAAAACAATATTGTCCGACAAATAAATTTTTTTGCCGATTTTCATAAATTTTGAAAAACTTGCTGTAAGAGAAAGATTGTTTACTTTGGTATCTTTAAAAAATAAAAGTCCGGTTTTATCGGCAATAAATACAGCGTGCAATCCGGTTAGCGGATAAATTCTCGAATCTCTTTTGTCGTAACTAAAAGTATATGTAAGAAATAAATAGTTAAGCGGAATTTGGGTGTTAATAAAATAATTTGGGTTTAATTTAAAAACGGTGTCATTTGCAATTTTATTTCCGTAGCCCAATATTAATGAATGTTTCAGCGATATTTTTTTTCTGAAATTATAATCCGCAAAAACTTTATAAGTCGACAAAACAAAATCGTCTTCAAGCCTCAACCATTTAACTTTGTCATTTTCAACAACGTAAGAAGTTTCTTTTCTGTTTAGTCTTGTAAAACTGAAACTTAAAGAATTTTGTCTTTTTTTATCAATAAAAATATTTTCATAGTTAAAAATAAAAAGTCGGTTGTAGCCAAAAATCTTGTACAGCTCAATTTTTTCATTTCTTCCTCTAAAATTATATTTTACAGCGCCGCCACCGTAATCTAAATGATTGAAATTCCATTCTTTAAGCCAATTACTAAAATTTCTGTCGGCATAATAAAAAGCAAGTTCGGGCCACAAATACCATCGTTCCGACAAATTTATTGAAATTATAACATTCTTATTCTCAACAATTTCATAATCAATATTTACAAAATTAAAAAGCGGTGTTTTTAAAAGATTTATTTTGCTTTGAGAAATTTCGTTGATCAGATTTTTTCCTGAAATTGAATCGCCTTCATTGAAAGATAATTCACGTTGCACAACAAATTCCTTTGTTTTAAAATTGCCTGTAATTTTAATTTCGTAAATAAAAAAAATACGGTTTAAAGAATCGTTTTGAGCGAAAATGTTTAATCCGATAAATACAAAAAGTAACGAAAGGAAATTATTTTTTTTTATCAAGATATTTTCTTTTGAAAAATTTTGTTTTTTGATATTCCCATTTTATTTAAGAAATATAAAAATGAAACGCCTATAACACCAAAACCGTATTTGATACTTCGATTTAAATTAATAGAAGAAGCTTCTTCGAAATATTTTGTCGGGCAAGTAATTTCGGCAACTTCAAAACCTTCATTAAAAATTTGAGCAATCATTTGGTTGTCAAAAATAAAATCGTCGGAATTATCATTATAATTAATAGATTTTAGAACATTTTTTGAAAAAGCTCTGTAACCTGTGTGATATTCCGAAAGTTTTTGATTCATCAACAAGTTTTGTGTAAAAGTTAAAAACCTGTTTGCGAAATATTTATATAAAGGCATTCCGCCTTTAAGAGCTCCTTTTCCTAAAATTCTGGAACCAATTGCAACTTCATAAACATCATTTGCAATAAGAAAACACAATGAATGAATTAATTTTGGAGTGTACTGATAATCAGGATGAAGCATGACGATAATATCTACATCGAGTTCAAGTGCTTTGTTGTAGCAAGTTTTTTGATTTGCTCCGTAGCCTTTATTTTGGTCGTGTTTAATTATATGTTTTATTCCAATTTCTTTAGCAACATCATAAGTTTTGTCGTTACTCAAATCGTCGGTTAAAATTACTTCATCAACTATATCAAAAGGAATTTCAAGGAAAGTAGATTTTAGAGTTTTTTCGGCATTATATGCGGGTAAAACAACAGCAATTTTTTTATTATTAATCATTGAAAAAAATAATTTTAAAGTCAAAAAATATTATAAGTTTAAATAAAACATGAATTCATCATATCTTTTTTCGAGCATTTCGCTCAAACGGTCTTCTTCGGAATATGAAGCTTTTATGCTGTAATCGTATCTTTCCAAAGTTTGTCTTACAGCCGAAAAATCTAAAGTATTAATTTTAACCGTTACTTCAATTTTAGTGGAATCACTCGATGAACTCACATAAAGACTTAAAACTTTGGCATCGTTACTTTCAATAATTTGCGATATTTGAGATAATGAATAGTTATTTTGGTCGAGTTCTAAAATAAAAACTGCGCCGGGACTTTGAACTGCCGAAAGTTCGGCAAATTGATGAACTAAATCCTGCAAAGTTATTACACCGATATATCTGTTTTTGTCGTCTAAAACAGGTAAAATTGTGAGTTTAAGCCTCGAAACAACTTCAATAATTTCATAAATATGCTGATTTTGAGTAACAAAAGGTCTTATCAAATTTAATTTATGAGAACCTATATTTTTTTCGGCCAAATCAAAATCGTAAATTTCGTTATCGGAAATAAGCCCGATAAATTCATTGTCGTCGCCAACAACAGGAATATGAGAAATTCTAAAAACTTCCATCCAATTAAGAGCTTTTATTCCTTCTTCTTCCAAACCTATTGCGGGAACAATGTCCGATATTAATTCTTTTGCAAGCATTTTTTAAACACTTTTATTTATAAGCTAAAATTATTATTTTATGATATAATAATCTAATTTTGCATTTTATAAATACAAAAATACTAAAATAATCGGTTAACTAAAAAAGATATATAAAATGACACGTTTAAGCGTAAACATAAATAAAATTGCAACATTGCGAAATGCTCGCGGCGGCAATATTCCAAATGTATTAAAAGCAGCACTCGATTGCGAAAGTTTCGGAGCTCAAGGAATTACGGTTCATCCTCGTCCGGATGAAAGGCATATAAGATTTTCCGATGTTTATGAATTGAAAAAATACATAAAAACAGAATTTAATATTGAAGGAAATCCGACCGAAAGTTTCATAAAATTAGTTTTAGACGTAAAACCGGCACAAGTAACTTTAGTTCCCGATTCGCCCGACGCTCTTACTTCAAATGCCGGCTGGGACACTATTAAGAATAAAGATTTTTTAACCGATATTATTAAAGAATTTAAAAATGCCGGAATACGAACTTCAATATTTATAGGAACAGATTTAAAAATGATTGAAAACGCAGCATTGACGGGCACAAACAGAATTGAATTATATACAGAACCTTATGCCGAATTATTTCCGAAAGACAAAGAATCGGCAATAAAACCATTTATTTTTGCTGCACAAAAAGCAGTTGAAATTGGTTTGGAAATTAACGCCGGGCATGATTTGAGTTTAGAAAATCTCAAATATTTCAACAAAAATATTCCCGGATTAGATGAAGTTTCTATCGGACACGCTTTAATTGCCGATGCTTTGTATTTAGGATTACATAACACAATTCAATTATATCTGAAAGAATTAAAATAATGTAATACTAACTTTGCAAAATATAATTTAGATAAAATTTATATAAGATTTTTTATTTAAGTTTGATATTTTTTAATTATCTTTATTAATCATTTTCAAGTAAACTATAAATGTCAAAAAAAACATTAACAATAGATTACATTAATAATACAGATAACAACAGTTTAGCCATTATGGAAGAATTGGGCTATAAATGTGTTGTTATTGAAACTGTTGAAAACATTATTAAAATACTTGAAGCTGATATTTATGATTTAATATTTATTAATAACGAAATAAAAACTGCCGACGGAATTGAACTGTTGACACAAATTAAAAGCCATCCGGTTTTCTTTGACATTCCCGTAATTATCCTTTCTCAAAAAATTTCCGATTCATTAATAGAAACATGTTTTTCGTATGGAGCCGACGATATTGTTGAAATTCCTACAAGTGAATACTTGATGCGAATGCGAATAAAATCGGCATTTGAAAAGCAAAGTTTTGTGTTAAAGATACAAGCTCAAAGAGACGAACTGAAAATGCAAAAGAAAATTGCAACAGAAAGCGAAGACCGAGTAAAAAAGATAATGGAATCAATAAACGCCGGACTAATTTTGGTTAAACCAAATTCATGTCAAATAATTGATTCAAATTCACATGCTCTGAAAATGATTGGTTGCACAAAAGAAGAATTACTAAAAATAGCATCGGATAAATTATTTGAACAAAAAAATGAAAGTGTAAATAACATTTTAAACACAAATTTTGAAACAAAATTATTCACAAAAAAAGGACGGAAAATACAAGTTCTAAAAAATAATTCCGAAGTAAAAATAAAAGGAGAAACATTTTACTTACAAAGCTTTATTGATATAACAGAACAAAAAAATATACAAAAAAAACTAGAAGAACAAACCGAAGAACTTCAAGCACAAAGAAACGAAATTGAAATACAAAAAAACCTTGCAATTCTCAAAAGCGAAGAACTTGAAATAAGCGAAAAAAAGCTTCAAACAATTATTGATACTTCACTTTCAGGAATTTCGATAATTGATGTTTCCGGCGAATTTAATTTTTTCAATTCTATATTCCACAAATTATTCAAATATACCGAAAAAGAGTTCGACAAAATTTCATACTTTGATTTGCTGCCCGAACAATTTGTAGATGAAGCAAAAAATAATCACCGAATGTTAATAAACGGGGAAATAAATTTTATTGAAAAAATAAGAACCTACGTTAAAAAAGACGGAACAAAATTTTGGGGACATATTTCGGCATCGCCAATTATGCGAACCGACGGAACAACCGAAGGAATTGTTAGTTTTTTAACAGATGTAGACAAACTTAAAAGAAGCGAAGTAGAAATTAAAAAGAAAAACAGCAATATAAAATCGGCAATTACTTATGCTCAAAGAATTCAAAATTCACTGTTACCTGCTACAAGTTATTTAAAAGAAATTTTACCCGAACATTTTATAATTTACCGACCAAAAGACGTTGTTAGCGGAGATTTTTATTGGGCAAAACAAATTAACGATTATATTCTAATTGCTGCTGCCGATTGCACCGGACACGGAGTTCCGGGAGCTTTTATGAGTTTACTTTTTATATCAATCTTAAACAAAATTACCTACAATAAAAAAATAACAACCGCTGCTGCAATTCTTGACGAAGCAAAAAAAGAACTTGAAATTGCATTCAGCGGAGGAACCGGTTCGCAAACCATTCAAGACGGAATGGACATTGCTCTTCTTGTTTTTAATACAGAAACCAACACTTGTCAGTTTTCGGGAGCTTACAATCCGTTGTATTTCTTTAGAGCCGGAAATTTAACCGAAATTAAAGCAACTCCAATGCCTATAGGACTTTGGCGAAAAGAAATTTCGTTCCAAAACCATGAATTTAAAGTTGATAAAGACGATATTTTTTATATCTTTTCCGATGGATATTATGACCAAGTAGGCGGATTAAAAAATAAAAAATTTATGAAAGGTCATTTTAGAGAACTTCTTTCCGAAGTTAATACAATGCCCATTTCTCAACAAGAAAATTATTTGAATAATACACTCGATAATTGGCAAGGACCAAATGAACAGGTTGACGATATTATTATAATAGGATTCAAACTGCCTGTTAATAAAGTATCAAAAAATATTTATTCCGAATTCTTCTGGAAAGAAAAAACAATTCTTGTTGCAGAAGATAATTATACAAATTTCAAAGTGTTGGACTCGATACTTGCAGGAACAAACGTAAATGTAATTTGGGCAAAAAACGGCGAAGAAGCAATAGAATCTTTCTATTTGAACAAACAAAGTATCGACATAATTCTTATGGATATTATGATGCCTGTAATGGACGGAATTACTGCACTTAGAATTATTAAAGAAACAAATCCGAAAATTCCGGTTATTGTTTTAACTGCAATAACAGATACTGTTGAGAAAACGAAAAGCTTTGAAGCCGGTTGCGACGATTACATAACAAAACCAATTAACAGAAGAGAACTTCTTACAACAATTGCTAAATATATATAAGAAAACGGCAAATCGAATTTGTAATATTCAATCCAATGTCGTTTAGTTACGATTTTCTCT